>DAIEQT010000051.1 GCA_027347545.1 Ignavibacteria bacterium
CGTAATCTTGGAAATGGAATGGGCGTTGCTGTTGGCAGATTGCGCGAAGATTCTCTTTTTGATTTCAAGTTTGTTGTGCTTTCTCATAACACAATTCGCGGCGCGGCGGGCGGAACAATTCTTATTGCAGAATTAATGAAAGCTCAAGGACTTATTGGATGAAAAAGATAAAAGTATTCGCTCCCGCTTCTGTTTCAAACGTTGGTCCCGGTTTCGATATGATGGGCTTTGCTCTTCACGAACCCGGCGATGAAGTAGAAATAAAATTAAATGCTTCAAACGAAATTAGAATAACAAAAATTACTGGCGATGGAGGAAAGCTTCCTCTCGATCCGGAAAAAAATACAACTACCGGCGCAATTAAATCGCTGCTCAACAAATACAATATTAATGTCGGGCTCGATGTTTCAATTCACAAGAAAATGGGAATTGGCAGCGGGCTCGGTTCCAGCGCTGCAAGTTCTGTCGGCGGTGTGTTCGCAGTAAATAAATTGCTCAACTTAAAACTTAGCAAGCTCGATTTACTGGAACACGCAATCGTCGGTGAGTTTATCGCCAGCGGAAGTGTTCACGCGGATAATGTAGCACCGGCTTTATTCGGCGGATTTGTTTTAATCCGTTCTTACAATCCAATTGATATTATTCAACTCGATTACCCAAAGAATTTATTCTGCTCTATTGTATATCCGGATATTGTTATAAGGACAATTGACGCGAGAAGAATTTTAGATAAAACTGTTGATCTCAAAACCGGAATTGCTCAGGCTGGAAACGTTGCGGGTTTGGTTGCCGGACTTTTGCGTAAAGATATTTCCCTAATCGGAAGATCTATTGTAGATCTTTTTGCAGAACCAAAACGTGCAACACTAATTCCTTGTTACGATGAAATCCGCCAAGCCGCGTTAAGCGCCGGCGCAATTAATTGTAACATTTCCGGTTCCGGTCCATCTATGTTCGCCTTTTCTACTTCGCAAAAAGATGCAGAGCGAATTGCTCTTGAAATGGAAAAGGCCGCCAAGAAAAAAGGCTTTGGCGGTAAGACTTATGTTTCCAAAATAAATGAAAAAGGTCCACGAGTTATAAAATGAAATACTACAGCACAAATAGTAAAAACAAATTCTTCTCTTTTGAACAAGCGGTGATGAAAGGTTTAGCTGACGACGGAGGTTTATTTATGCCGGAGTTCATTCCAAGTCTTCCTAAAGAATTTTTTGCAAACATTGAAAGCAAATCAGTTACAGAAATTGCTATTGAAGTTTCAAAACAGTTTATCGAAGACGAAATTCCTCAAACCAAACTTGAAGAGATTATAACCGAAGCAATAAACTTCCCCGCACCGGTTGTTGAGCTAGAGAAAAACTTATTTGTGCTCGAACTATTTCATGGACCGACTTTAGCATTCAAAGATTTTGGTGCGCGTTTTATGGCTAAGACAATGGGCTACTTTGCTCAAAAGGAAAATTCGCATCTTAATATTCTAGTTGCTACAAGCGGTGATACCGGCAGCGCTGTTGCCAACGGTTTTTATAACACGCCGGGAATTAATGTTTACATTCTCTATCCAAAAGGAAAAGTAAGCAAGATTCAAGAGCAGCAATTAACTACGCTTGATAAAAATATTACCGCTCTCGAAATTGACGGTACATTTGATGATTGTCAGCGTTTAGTTAAATCAGCTTTTGTTGATTCCGAATTAACAAGCAAGCTGAATTTATCTTCTGCTAATTCTATTAACATCGCCCGCCTCCTTCCTCAATCTTTTTATTACATGGAAGCTTACAAACAAATTCCAGATAAATCTCTTCCGGTAGTTTTTTCGGTTCCTTCGGGAAATCTCGGAAACATCACCGCCGGATTGTTAGCAAAGAAAATGGGGTTGCCAATTCACAAATTCGTAGGCGCTACAAATAAGAATGATGTGTTTACAGAATTCATTCAAAGTGGAAATTTCAACCCGCGCGCTTCTGTACAAACACTTTCCAACGCGATGGATGTTGGCAATCCAGGTAATCTTGCAAGAATAGTTGATTTGTATTCAAGCTCAATTGAAGATATTAGAAATGATATTTATTCTGCAACTTTCAACGATGAGCAAACGCGCGAAGCAATCAAAGAAGTTTACAAGAAAAGTAATTATGTAATTGATCCTCACGGCGCGGTTGGCTATTTAGCTCTGCAAAAATTTCTTAAAGAAAATCCCAATCAAGAATTCACTTCAATTGTTTTGGAAACAGCTCACCCTGCAAAATTCAAAGATGTTGTTGAAGAGGAATTGTCTATTGAAGTTGAAATTCCGGAAAGGCTAGCCACTTGCTTAACAAAAGAAAAGAGAGCTGTTGAGCTCTCTTTTGACTATAATTCACTGAAAGAATTTTTGCTGAGTTTTTAAATGATCTGTGTAAATCCGTGTTATCTGTGTTATCCGCGTTCTATTATTTTCAATTATTTGCTTTCGGGAAAACCAGTTAAAAACCTTTCTTACATCATCCTCATATCAAACGGCGATAGATCAGAAATATTTGCGCGCACATTTAAGTCGCGTATAAGTTCTTTTACTGTTTTAATTTCTGCCTCAACAAGATGCTGACGGTGTTTCAACATCGAAAGTGCGGTAAACGCAATTTTTTGCGTATCCATTTCAAAACCAAGTATCTGTTTTCTTATCACATAAAATGCTGCTTCTAACCGTTCCAGCTTTTTCTTCAGCTTAATTTGAATTTCTTGCTTGCTCAAATTGTGCATCAGTAAAATGCCGATATAAAATCCGGAAGACGTTGAAGAATCCTCTTCTAAAAAAGCGGTAATTGAAAGCTGCAACTCTTTTTCCCCTTCATCGGTAATAGAATAGATTGTCTTTTCCGGCAGATTACCATCCTTTTCGGCTCTGCCTAAAATCATTCCCTTTTTCTTCAACCCGTTTATTGTAGCGTAAACGGTCGAGTCCGCCATTGGCAGCCACTTTTTGGTTTGAAGTTCGCTAAGCATTTTTGTGATTTCGTAAGGGTTTCTTTCACGTTCGGCAAGAATACCGAGTATCAGAGTTGCTAGTTTTGACAGCATATATTGCCAGACCACTATTTTGTAAGATTAGTATAAAAATAGAGGAATAAACTGCGTTAATCAATAAAAATTAAAAGATTCTAGAAAGTAGCTGTGTGCTATTTACTAATTCTTCGAAAGGGGAATATATGAATGTGACATTTTTAGTGAGCGATCGGTAATTCATTTCAGATTCAATTTTCTTTTTAGGATTAATAACTATGATTTGTTTATCCGGCGTTATCTGTTTTTTGAACAAAGCTTTAACGTGTACATCTGCATTAGAGAGCGAGTATCCGATGAAAATTATTTTCTTAGCCGCCCTAATTTCTCTTGCAGCTTCACTTAACAATTGGGAGATAATGGGATGATGTAGCGTCTTTAAATATGATGGGGGCATTATTAACGTTTGAAATTCCGTTCCATCAATCGGGCACCGATATTCATACTCTTCGTTTCCCGGATAAGAATAGCCTAGAAACTTTCCCCGGTTCAAATCAATTTTTCTATCCCATGGTGTAAGCAAAGTTTGATTACAGCAATTGCAGTACTTCCAGGTTAAGCTGCCGTGTGTTTTGATAAGCTTATATGTAAACGGATTTTCTTGTTCGCTTAACGTTACGGGCTCTCTTGGGTTCACCCAAAAATTATAGCCGGTAAGCTGTGGATTTTTTTCATAATTCATCAGAGGTATGCAGTAATCAATAAAGCCTGCCTTCTTTTGAAAGATAAAATCGAAAGCCTGCTCGAGCAGCGTATCGTAATTTAGAGTGATGATAGATGTGTTTATCGAATGGTTTGTTATAGCTTCCCAAAACTTATGGTAGTAGGGACTGCGTTGATCTGTTTTAATGTTTACTACAAAATGTAAAAGTTTGATGAGATATTCTTTTATATCGCGGATTTTTTCATTTGTGTATTTAGCATTTAAGCTTTCATCTTGCTGAATAAAATAATCTATGAAACCAAACACGGCTTCGAGCTGCGGGTAAAGATTGTTCTTTACATCTAAATCAAAATTCTCGTGAATAAACTCAGTAACAATTTTTCCAATTTCGGAATTTGTAATTTCGCCAACTTCGCCGGACATGATCATCGGTAACATTTCTTTTTGAAGAGGAACACCATCTGGATTTGAAGCTCCGGCGCCTAAAACAAAAATAGCGTCACGCTCTGGTAAGTATCGTAAAAATTTTTCGGTGTTCATCTAATGCTCATTCCGCCCTTTATTTGCAGCGAAAATCTACGCACTGCATTTATTTGTTCAATTCGATTAGAACCAGCTTTTTCCCTTTTTCATTTCGGGTATTTGATGGTTTGTAGGCAAGTTCAAATATTGTGGATTTTTTTATAAACGACTTGTACTTAAGCTCTGCTGTTTTAAATTCATCCATTAAGTCGCCACCCTTAATTGCAACTATGTATGCTTTTTCTTTAATCAACGGAAGCGCATAACGGAAAAGAATTATTAACGGAACTGTTGCCCGGCTGACAACAAGATCAAATGAGTTTGCATATTTCTGGATAAACTCATCACTCTCAACGCGAGCGTTTTCTGCTGTTAAATTGCTCATCTTAAGTTTGTTGATAAACTCTTTTACGGCATCAATTTTTTTTGCAGTTGAATCAACTAACACTCCGCGTAAGATTGGGCGGGTAATTGCCAGAGGAATACCGGGGAAACCGCCGCCGGTTCCAATATCTAAAAAACGTGAAACTTTGGGGGGAATAAACTCAGATACATACGAAGAGATGAAAATGTGGTTTTCAACTATCTTAAGCACATCTTTGCGGGAAATTAAATTGAGCTTGCCATTTTTTTGATTAACAAGCGTTCCAAATAAAGCTAAACGTTCTAACTGATATTCGTCGGGATTAATCCCGTTATCCCAAAAGAGAACTTTTAACTCGCGTAAATACTGTTCTTGAAGATCCAAACAAATTTTCCAGAATTAGCTTTTTAAATATACTAACAAAACAGAAATATCTGAAGGAGTTACACCCGATATTCTTGAAGCTTGCCCGATTGTTCTTGGTTTTACCTTGTTTAGTTTCTCTCTTCCTTCAGTAGAAATAGTCTTTATTTTTAGATAATCAAAACTTAATGGAATATTGATCTTCTCGTATTTTTCCATCTTCTGAATTAGCTCTTGCTGTCTTTGTATATAACCTTCATATTTGATATTAATCTCAACTTGCTCATAAATTTTATCATTGCTAATCAATTCTTTGAAATCGTCTCCCTCAGGCAGCACAGCTAAAATATCGTTTAACTCGAGTTCTGGTCTGCGAACAAGTTTGGTAATAGTATCGGCGTTGTCTGCTTTTGTAAGTTCCTTTCTTTCCAAAACTGGGTTTATATCACTCGGAACAATCCTTTTCTTTTCGGCAATCTCTTTCGCTTTAGAAATAATTATTTCCCTTTGCTTTAGCTCATCAAACATCTCTTTTGGAATAAGACCAAATTCATAACCGTATTTCATTAAGCGCTGGTCTGAATTATCTTGGCGCAAAATCAACCTATGCTCTGCCCGGGATGTAAACATACGGTACGGTTCA
>DAIEQT010000082.1 GCA_027347545.1 Ignavibacteria bacterium
AACTGCGACATCGCCATATCAAGAACAATTGCTTCATCGTTATATGGTGCTCCGAAAACAATCGGGGTGTTTCCTATTTTTGGATTGATTGCGCCCCAAGCAGGCATAAGTCCCAGAGTGTTTGTCCAACTGATAAACGCAAAACCTTTTTTAGTTGCACGCCAGCCGTAAGTTCCGCCGCGCATCAAGTGATTTGTATTTGCAAGTGCAACACAGCCAATTCCAAATTGTTTGGCTAATTCCATCGCACGGTCTGTTGCTTTAAGCGCGCTTAAAATTCCCGCGCCTAAATTTCCATTCCATTGTTCCAAAGCTCCGGCGGAATGCCTTAGCTCCGGTTCGGCATTTACATCAATAACTTTTTCCTTTACGTACAGAATGAATTTAGAAAAGCGGTTTACGCCGTGAGTGTAAACTCCATCTACACTGTTTTCGGTGAATACTTGAGCTAGTATTTTTGATTTAGTTTCTGTAAATCCGGTCTTAACGAGAACGCGAAAAAATTCTGCTTCAACTTGTGTCGCCGGGATTCTCATAATGTTTTGATTCTTCATCATAGATTATCCAATTCTAAAACAGCGCATACTCATTGCGCCAAAAGTTACTTCTTCGTGAGTGTAAATAATAGATTCACTTTTTTCCGCAATAGCTAAACTGTAAATCATCGGCACATAATGATCAACAGTTGGAACAGAGAGCTTTCCAATTTCGCCAGCGCTTTCATAATTGATAATACTGTTAAATTCTCTCGTATCAATTTTGCTTTTAATCCACGCATCAAATTCGATTGCCCAATCTAAAGCAAACTCTTCACCATGAGTTCGAATAGTTTGAAAACTCAATCTCAAATTGTGAACGATGTTTCCGCTTCCAATTATAAGCACTCCTTTCTCCCTTAAGGATTTCAACTGAGCCGCTAAATCAAAATGATATTGAAGCGGTTTGTAATAATCTATGCTGAGCTGAAAAACCGGTATGTCCGCTTGCGGAAATAGGTGTTTTAATATAGTCCAGCTTCCGTGGTCAATTCCCCAATCACTTGAAGTAACAATATTGGAATTAAGCTTTAATGTTTCTGCAGCATATAACGGTGAACCAGTTGCCGGATATTTCACTTGATACAGTTCATCCGGAAAGCCGGAAAAATCATAAATGATTTCCGGATTTTCGTTCACATTGACGAATGTTCCGTTAGTTAACCAATGCGCGGAAATAACAAGGATTGCGTTAATCTTATACTCGTTTTTAATCTCACCGCCAACAATATTTAAGCTGCGGGTAAATGAATTATCATATAAAGCGTTCATCGGGTTACCGTGCCCAACAAATAAAACCGGCAATCGAGAAGTTGATTTTAATTCATCGCCAAAACTTTTTAAATCAACGAGTGTCATTGTTTTTCTTACCTTAATAGATGAAGCGGCTTAAAAAGAGCCGCTTACGGATTTACTCTTTTATGTAAGAACAACAATAATCAACAACAGAGTTCACTTTAAGACCGAACCGTGAATTTGCCACTACGTAAAACGAATCGCCGCCGACAAATTTTTTCCACTCTTTTTCATTTGGCAGTAGCACATCCATATCTCCGGCTAGAATTTCCATCAGTTCTTTGTCGGCAGTTCCAAATTCATATTCGCCGGGCATCATAATGCCTAACGTTTTCTTTGTTCCATCACCAAACAAAATGGTTCTGCTTGTTACTTTTCCATCAAAATAAACATTAGCTTTTTTAACTACGGTTACATTTGAAAATTCCGACATTTCTTTTCCTTGTGAATCGCTTAACAATATTATTTTTTATGAATTACATATTTTATTTTGTAAACGTCAACTTTACCAATGCCGTTCTCCGGTTTGTGCGAGTTGAAGTACAAAATATTTTTTTCTTGTGGATTAGTAGAGCACCCGAAATCCCAGAAATCCTTTGAATTAATTGTTGAGTCTAAAACAGCGGGTGTAGAATACTTGTTTTCTTTCCACACAGAAAGAAAAAGATCAACTTGATCGAGACCTTTCCGTTCGGAAGCAAAGACAATTGATTTACCATCACTTAAGAAAACCGGATCGAAGTCATCGAGAGGTGAATTAATTTCATGTCCCATGTTTTTAGGAGATCGCCATTTACCGTTTTCCAATTCCGAAATGAAAATATCGTGTTTGCCTAAACCACCGCGTCCATCTGTGCAAAATATTAATGCGTTTCCATCTTCGGAAATTACCGGACCCCATTCATCACCTTTAGAATTAATGTTTTCGCCAAGATTTATAGATGAGCCGTAAGTTTTGGTTTTGTTATCAAACGGAACAAAGTAAATATCATCGCCGCCAAAGCCATTTTCCCGATTCGAAAAGAAATAAACACCCTTTCCATCTAAACTGAAGCATGGATCAAAATCATTGCTGGTTGAATTAAACGAAACCGGTTTTGGTTTACTCCATGTTTCATTTTCTTTTACGCATTCCCAAATATCCCATCCGCCAATTCCATTTTCCCAACCAACAGTTCCCCAGAGCATTCTGGTTCCGTCGGGACTAAATGTAAGTTTGATTTCCGACTTTTCGGTAGAGACAAGATGAGGAAAAACTAGTTCTGGCTTCTCAATGAATTTAATGTTCTGTGCGGTGTTTAGTGAAACGTAAGAAAACATTGTAATCGCTAAAAATAATTTACGCATAAAATATCCAGATTAATTATTAAGCAACCTTAACATACTTGGTTGGCAAAGTGCCGCAGATAGGACATTTATCTTTCGGCTCGCCAAACTCAATGTGTCCGCAAACCGGGCAGAGATAAATTTCGCCAACATCTAAGTCTTTACCTTGTTCTGCCGCAGCCAAAGCAATCTTGTATAATTCGGCATGAACTTTTTCCGCATCGAGCGCATACTTAAACATGCGTTTGGCTTTATGATCATCGACGACAGCTTGTTCGTACATTGGCGGATACATTTCTGTGTACTCGTAAGTTTCGCCGTCAATCGCTGCTTTTAAATTATCAACTGTAGTTCCAATTCCATCAAGCGAACCAAGATGTCCTTCGGCGTGAATTCGTTCTGCTTCGGCGGCGGTCGCAAATAGCTTAGCAATATTCGGAAATCCATCTCTCTCAGCTTTCTTTGCAAAAGCGCGGTACTTTTGATTTGCCTGGCTTTCGCCCGCAAATGCTTCTTTCAAGTTTTCTTTTGTTGTTGCCATGATACACTCCTTTTGTTAGACGTATTTATGTGGTGCCAATATGTTCGTCTATTCACGACCAAGTATTTTATCCATTACACGGCTTGCAGAAGCGCCGCTTCTTCCGGTGCTTGGACAGCTGCCAACTCCGCGAAGCTCATCAACTATTGTTTGAATTAGCGGTTGAGCAATGTGCGGAGGATTTTGAATATCAAATTCTTCTCTGGAATTTATTGTTTCTAAAATAGTTGGAATAAGCTGAAAAGTTGGGAAGACAATTCTTCCTTCCGCTCCAACAATTTCTGTTTCATCAATTTCGTGGTTGGAGCTGAAACACCAGCTTCCCGTTCCATGAATTCCGTTTTCAAAAATAAATGAAGCGCTTACAATATCTTCCGCTTTATAAAGCTTTTGTTGATTGCCTGAAATTCCTTTAGCGTCATCAATTTCTCCAAGCATGAATTGAAGAATATCAATTGTGTGCGAAGCCATATCGCAGAAGTATCCGCATCCCGCAATGGATGAATTTGTCCGCCAGTTTTCAAGCAGGAATAAATCTTTCTCGTTCGGCTTTTGTCTTAAACGGGTATTAACGCAACGAACTTCACCAATAGCACCCGCTTTAATCAAAGATTTAATTTTGATAAATCTCGGCAAAGCCCTTCTGTAATAAGCTACGAATAGAGG
>DAIEQT010000087.1 GCA_027347545.1 Ignavibacteria bacterium
AACGATTCTTGTTAATGTACTTTTCGCATTTATCATATTAATTCTCCATCCATGCCAAATCAGGCAAATTTAATTTTCAATTATCAATCCGCCAAACAAACTCACCTCGCTTAGCGCGAGCCGAAGCGGGCGGCGGACAAGTTCTCCATTCTCAATTAGAATGGCGGTTCTTCTACAGGTGCTTGTTCGGCACTTTCCGGAATAACTCTGAAGCGCTCAAGGTTTTCGAAGCGGGCATAATCTTTTATAAATCTCATTCTTACATCGCCAATGGGACCGTTACGCTGCTTGCCAATTATAATTTCAGCGATACCTTCGGTAGTTTCACCATTCATATCGCCGCCGGTAAATTGCGTAATGCCGTAAACTTCCGGACGGTTTAGAAATATTACAACGTCTGCGTCTTGTTCGATTGAACCCGATTCACGCAAATCCGAAAGCTGCGGTCTTTTGTCTGTTCTTGTTTCTACAGCACGGTTAAGCTGAGAGAGTGCAATAACCGGAATATTTAATTCCTTAGCAAGCGCTTTTAATGAGCGCGAGATTGTAGAAATTTCACGTTCGCGGCTATCAAGATTATAAGAAGGATTAATAAGCTGCAAGTAATCAACTATTATCATTCCTATTTTCTTTTCGTTTTTCAAACGTCTTGCTTTCGCGCGCAACTCAAGAATTGATATGCCCGGAGTGTCATCAATATAAATTGGAGCTTTGCTTAATCTGTGAATAATGCGGGAAACTTTTGCGCCATCTTCAGCTTTGAATTTTCCCGTTCTCAAATTGTGTGCGTTAATTCTAGCTTCGGCAGAAATTAAACGGGTTACTAATTGTGTTGTAGCCATTTCCAAGCTGAAAACACCAATTGGTACATTGTAGTCCATTGCAGAATTTCGTGCGGCAGACATTGCAAATGCCGTTTTACCCATAGAAGGCCTAGCAGCAATAATTATCAAATCGGATTTTTGGAATCCGCCTAACAATTCATCAAGTTCAACAAATCCGGATGGAACAGAAAAAGTAGAAATCTTTTTAGCGTGAATTGCTTCGATCAATTCCCAGGCTTCTTTTACAGCCTTCTCCATCGAAGTAAAAGATTCTTTAATTCCTTCTTCGGAGATTTGGAATATTTTTGCTTCGGCTGCATCAAGCAAATCAAACACATCATCTCTACCTTCGTAAGCCGCAGAGGCAATATCCATCGAAGAAGAAATCAGTCTGCGTAAAATCCATTTCTCCATTACTACGCGCGAATGATAGTCCACATTTGCTGCAGATGAAACATCTTGCGTTAATTTTCCGATGTAAGCGGCACCGCCAACTTCATCTATGCTTCCTGCTTTCTTTAGTTCCTCATAAACGGAAACAGTGTCAATAGGTTCACCGCTTTCGTATAAAGATGATATGGCGCTAAAGATAATTTTGTTTCTCTTATCGTAGAAAGAATCGGGGCGAAGAATTTCCACAGCTTTGGGAACTGCTTCTTCATCAATCATCATTGCACCGAGTACGGCTGTTTCTACCTCTACTGCTGATGGCGGAAGTTTTGATGATGATTTGAGTTTCTCTAAATCATAATTCGGTTCCGGGTTTTTTCTTGTTGATTGCTTTGCCATTTTTACGCCGTTAACCCTGTCTGCTGGTAAGCAGATCATCATAAATTTTTCTGAATTTCTTTACATCTTCCCAGCAGCCGCGTTTCCAATTCGGATTCCTCAGCAAAGCAGCCGGATGATATGTAGCAACAACCTTAATTCCGTTTATATCGTAAATATTTTCTCTAAGAGCTGTAAGAGTTAATTTTTTATTCAACAATCCGTTTGCCGCGACTCTGCCAAGACATAATATTACTTTTGGCTTGATTAAATCAATCTGTTTCATCAGGTAAGGCATACAAGTTTCCATTTCACCGGGTTGAGGATCTCGGTTGCCGGGCGGGCGGCATTTTAGAATGTTAGCTATGTAAACTTCTTCACGTTTAAAATTAATTGCTTTCAAAATATCGTTAAGAAGTTTGCCGGCTCTGCCAACAAAAGGTTCACCTTTCTGGTCCTCATCCGCGCCTGGAGCTTCGCCAATTAACATTGCATCTGCATTAGGATTACCAACACCAAATACGAACTTTGTTCTTGTTTTACCTAATCCGCAAAGCTGGCAGTTGCAAATCATTTGGTTTAATTCCGTAAGAGTTTCTGTTTTCTGAAATTCTTCTAGAAATAAACTGCCTTCCCCTTTTTCTTCTTCAACTTTCTCGGTGGATAATTTTACTGCTAGTTCTTTTGTTTTTCTCGGCTGCAGTTCAAACGAAATTTTTTCAAACAGCATATCACCAAAGACAGATTGCTGATCCTTGAGTACTTCTATCAATTCTTTTTTCAAATTATCCAATTAGTAAGATCCTTAGGATTATGGGATTTGGCAGACAGAATTTACAATCTTGTTCACAATAAAAAAAGCGGAGAAACAATTCTATTTGCCGCTCCGCTTTTATTACAAAAAGGGAAAATTATTTTTCGCCTTTGAAACGGAATTCAACTTTTCCGTCGCGCACTTCTTTAATTGCTTGTATATGCGCTTTTTCTCTTTTTTCGAATTCGAGAGATAACTTTAATTGTTCCGGATTTTCTCTGTCTTCAAATTCTTCTTCTCTACCGGCAGTAATTGTACTAAGGTGAGTATTGAATTCGAGTTTTGTTTCATCATTGAGTCTGCGAGCACGTCTTGCCGCAACAACAACACCTTCGTATAGGTTTGTTGCGTTCTCTTTGATTTTTGCTAAGCTTAATGGTGTGATTCCCATTATTTATTCTCCTTTATTGCATTTTCTATAATTCTTCTAACATCTTCTTTTGCTATTTCAAGATCAACATTGGATACAACATAATCAAATTTGTCTTTATAACTAAGCTCCATTTCGGCGCGTTCAATCCTTTTCTTTAAGTCTTCTTCAGTCTCTGTGTTCCTCTGAATCAATCTATTACGAAGTACTTCAATACTTGGCGGAGCGATAAATATCAAAATTGAGCTCGGATAACACTCTTTAATCTTAACGGCGCCTTTTACGTCAACTTCAAAAACTGTATGCAAACCGTTTTCAATGTTACTAACTATTTGGCTTTTCAGAGTTCCGTAATAGTAATCGTAAAACCTTTCCCACTCTACAAATTCATTATTTCCAATCTTATTAAGGAAATCAGATTCGGTGATGAAGTAATAATCTTTTCCGTCTGTCTCAGACTGTCTTTTCTTTCTGGTAGTTGCGGAAATAGAAAAAACAAACTCGCTGTAATTTTTGAGAACATCCTTTACAATTGTAGTTTTACCGGAACCGCTTGGAGCGGCAAACACAAATAATTTAGCCTCTTTCTTAGTCACTTTTTACTCAATATTTTGAATTTGTTCCCGGATCTTCTCAATTTCTTCTTTAATCATGATTCCGCTGTGAGATATTTCCGATGCAAGAGACTTACTGTTAATTGTGTTTGCTTCTCTGTTCATTTCCTGAACAATAAAATTTAATCTTCTTCCTGCGTCTTCGGATTTTTCCAGCGTATCAATAAACATTTTAATATGGCTGCGTAGTCTTACACATTCTTCAGTAACATCAGATCTCTCAGAAAGAAGAGCTAGCTCAACATTTAATCTGTCGTTGTTGTTTGCTAAATCGCCGACTAACTGTAATGCGCGGTCTTTCAATTTCTCAAAGTATTCTTTTACTGTTAAACTGGCGGAAGTTTCAATCTTTGTTAGAGATTCTTCAATTATCAAAATACGTTTACGTAAATCTTTCTCAAGTTCGCTTCCTTCTGCATCTCGCATCTTATTCAATTCCGAAACGGCTAAATCAATTGCTTCGGTAACTAATCCAAATTCTTCGCTCGCTTGTTCAGAATCATCTTTAAAAAGCATATTCTGAAAAAGAAGAACATCACTAAGTTTTATCTTGTCTGTTAGTTTCGCCGATTTCTTAATATCCTTTAGCAAACCCACAGCAAATTTTACAGATGCCGGATCAATCTCATTAAATCTTTCTTCAAACTCGCCCTTCTTAACAGAAACAGAGAGATAAACTTTGCCCCGCTTAATTTTGCTTTTAATGCGCTCGCGAACCTCGAACTCCTTATTCTGTAAAAACCTCGGCAAACGAAGGGATAAATCAAGGAAGCGGCTGTTAAGACTTTTAATCTCAGCTTCTACAGATAAATCACCATTCTTTGCAAGACCTTTGCCATAGCCGGTCATGCTGCTAATCATAATACCTCGGGAAAAGTGAGGGCAAATTTAGTTAAAAATGGTCTGCTAAAAAAGAATAAATTGGAGATTAGAAGGCTTCGCCTATTCCGATGTGAATCTGAAGAACTTCGTTCCAGAAGCGCTTATTAAACATACTGCGCCGGTCTGCCGGATTGTAGGCTTTTAAGCCAAAATCGAAACGAAATGGGATAAATTCTGAGTAAAAACGGAAACCGAAGCCAATAGCAACTGCAATTTGGTCGAACCGGAATTCTGTATAATTATTCCAGGTTTTGCCGTAATCTATGAAAAGTGTAGCCCCAAAATTTCCCAAAAACTTGTGGCGGGTTTCAAGAGAGCCTTCGAATAGGAAAAATCCGCCGGTTGCCGCATTACGCACTAGTAGAGCTTCAATATCTTCTTGGGTAAGGCTGCTTAAGTTTAATAATTGATTTTCCGGAACAAGTTCGCGATCGCGGGTTCCCCACCCTCTTACAGAGTTGCTTCCGCCGGCATATAATCTCTGGCTTATCGGTATTTCATCTTTACTACCACGATAAGTAAAAATTTGTCCAACTTTAAATTTGAGTCCGAGAGCGTCTGTTTTTGTATTGTAAACATTTGGATACCAGACTGCAGTTGCAACAGTTTTAATGCTTTGCGGACGTTTAAAATCAGTTCCAAAAAGTGTATTGAAGATATACGCCATTGAGTTTGCGTCTTCAACCAAAAAAGAGAGAGAGTAGCCTTTAGTAGGATAAAGAAAATCGTTGGTTTTATTTGCACCAAAATTAGCCCCAAGAATTACATTAGTGCTGGCAAATTTTCTAGACTTAAGATCGTTCTCAACAAAATCAGTTGCAACAGAATCCGCAATTTCTTTCGAATACCCGTTTCTACCTTGATATAGTTTGCTCGCAAGATCAATTAAATATTCTTTTTTGTAGGTATATTCTGAACGTTCTATGTTTAGATATGTGCTGAGAGTATTTAGATAAACATTAGGCGATAATTCAAAATCGAATCCTAGCCGGGAACCAAATAAAACAGAGTTATATCCTTCGCTTAATCTTCTTTGCAAAGTATAGTAAGACTCAAGCTTAACATTAATTGGTAATCCGAATAGAAAAGGCTGCTCTAAACTTATACGTGCATCGGCATAACCGTAAAAAGTTGTATCGGAAAAAGAGGGATTTTTTATAAACTGAGAAAGATTTTGTGCAGCTACTGATGTGCCAACGGTAAGTTTTCTAGCGCTGCCGAGAAAATTTTTACGGCTGTAATTTACTCCCGCACCAAGATTAAAAGTGTTGTCCTCATTATTCATGATCATTTCGGGGGAAAGATCATTGAGCAAACCAATTGTTGCATTGATGTTTAACGGGACTGTATTATTCACAGTATCAGTAATGACACCAATTACACCAACTGATTCAAAAAGATTAGTACGGTATAATCTAACTTGCGCTCGTTGTATATCTGAATTGCTGTGCCAATTTCCCTTTTTCAAACCGGATAATTCTTTTATTAAGGAATCGGCAACAAGGTCCATTCCTTTACCTGTTCTCGTTGTGAACAAGTCTGCTATTCTGTAGCGCTTACCTGTATGGTAACGAATTACTATATCAGCAATGTTTTTCATGGTATCAATTGTAACATCAGGTTTCTCTACGGATGCATTCATAAAACCATTATTCTTTAAGAAAGTAAGCGCCAAATTTTTCTTCTCATCAACAATTGCATCTTCGTAAAT
>DAIEQT010000107.1 GCA_027347545.1 Ignavibacteria bacterium
TTTAATTTTTTCTACAATACGCTTTTCTACTTCTTCACCATCTTTTCCGGTTTCTTTAAATCCAGCAGTAATGAGAATAATTGATTTCACCTTCTTGCTAAGAAGAGTATCAATTGTTTCTTCTGCAAATTGTTTTGGTACAACAATAACCGCCAGATCAATCAGCTCGCTAATTTCTTCTATTGAATGAAAACATTTGTAGCCGAGCACTTCATCGGCTTTGGGATTAACCGGAAAAACTTTTCCAGTGTAGTTATAAACTTTGATAGTTTTTAAGATTTCGTAACCGATGCTTTTTTCTTTTGTTGATGCGCCGGCAACGCAGATAGATTTTGGATAGAAGAAATTAGAGATTGGATTCATGATTTTCTCCGCATCTCTGCGCCTGCCTTGTCGGCAGACAGGTCTTTGCGGTAAAAGAATATCACGCAAAGGCGCAGAGCACGTTAAGCCTTAAAATTATTACACACAAATTAGGAAACAACAGCTTAACTTTCAGGAGGCGACTTGCCGAATTCTTCTTTATCTTTTATTATAACGTTACGAACAAGAAAGAGTAGCTCATGTCAGACCAATTAAAAGTATCCGCAAAGTTTCCCGTTCCAGCAAAAGAAATTTACACCGCATGGCTTAACAGCAAGCAACACACGGAAATGACCGGTTTCGAATCCTTTGTTTCTTCAAAGGTGGGTGGTAAGTTCAAAGCCGGCGATGGCTACATTACCGGGGAAAATCTTGAGCTTGTTAAAAATAAAAGAATAATACAAGTGTGGCGCTCATCCGAGTTTGCCGAAAGCGATCTCAATTCTTTGCTTGTTGTAAATTTTGAAGGCATTTCCGGCGGATGCAAAGTAACAATTGAGCATAGCCAAATACCAAAAGGGCAAGGCAACGCATACAAACAAGGGTGGATAGATTACTATCTTTTGCCAATGAAAAAATATTTTAAATAATAAACCATCCGGCAGCAATACGGGAGCGAGTTGAAAAAAATTACTTTTGTTCTTCACGGCAAACATTTGCACAAACACAGAATTCAATACGAAGCGGAAAAGTTTCTGGAAAAAGAATTTGTAACGGATTACTTCATTACTAAATCAAGCAAATCGGCAGAAGATTTTGCAGAAAAAATTGCAAACTCCGGAACAGATTATTTAATTGCCGTAGGCGGCGATGGAACGATGCACGAAGTAATTAACGGCATAATGCACGTTCCCAAAAACCAGAGAGAGAATTTAATTGCCGGACTTCTGCCGGTTGGAAGCGGAAATGATTTTGCGCGTACACTAAAACTCTCCGGGAAGATTTCTTATCTGCATAAGCTTATAGCGAACAACAACGTTATTGATATGGACATTGGTAAAATTGAGTGTGCAACGTTAGATGGAAAAGAAACAACAGTTTACTTTAACAATATTGCCGGCGTTGGTTTAGATGCCGAAGTAGCAAAGCGCGTAAACGAAGGGAATAAAACTTACGGTCCAAACGTTGCTTATTATACCGCTACCATAAAATCGTTTTTGAATTACAGAAAGAAACAAATAAAAGTTACCTGTGCGGAATTTAATTACGAGGGAAACGTTCTGCTGCTCAGCTTTGCCAATGCAAAATATTTTGGCAGCGGACTCGGCATTGCGCCACACGCAAAAATTAACGATGGCAAAATGGCTCTCACTCTTGCCGGAGACGTAAGCTTGTTTGATTATTTAAAGAATGTAGGCAAACTAAGAAAGTGCGCTTATCTAAAACACCCGGGAATTGTTTACGGTGAAGCAGAAAGCATGAACATTCAACCTATAGGTGAACCTTGCTACATTGAAGCCGACGGCGAGCTTGTTGGAAGACTTCCACTAAAGGTTTCTATGCTTCATAAAGAGATTAAGTTTTTGACGGAAGTAGCAGAATGACAAATTCTGCAAGATTCTCTTTATTATTTACAAATTGTTTTGTGCTTCGCCAACTCACTCTTGAAGATGCGGAAGAAATCTTATTCCTTCGCACGGACGAAAGAGTTCTTGAATACATTGATATAGAAAAAGCCGAAACACTTGAAGACGCTAAGCGTTTCATCGAAAAGATAAATAGCGGGGAAGAGGGCTGGTTCTTTTGGGGCATCACAGAAAAGAACAGTCCAAAAGTAATTGGAACAATTTGTTTGTGGAATATTGAAGCGGCGGAATCGAAGGCAGACATTGGATTTGTGCTTCATCCCGATTATTGGGGCAAGGGAATAATGCAAGAAGTTATTCCGGCAGTAATCAACTTTGGCTTCCAGAAAATGAAACTGAAGTGCATCATTGGAGAAGCCATGCCCAAAAACATAAAATCAATAAAACTGATGGAGAAGTTTGGATTCAGATATAAGAAAGAGTCGAACGAATACTCTGTTTATTTATTAACTGCGCTTGATTGGCTGAAAAAACAAGTTTCTGATAAACCGCATCCGGTAATTTTAAGTGAGTTGAAAATTCCATCTTCGTTACAAGTTGCTTTGCTCGCACCTCATCCGGATGATTTTGATGCGATTGGTGTTACAATGCGCGCTCTGCATGAAAATGGAAACAAAATTAGTTTAGCTGTTTTAACAACCGGCGTTAGCGGCGTAGAAAACATGTATGCGGAAAAAATTGGAAACTCAGATAAAACTGCTATCCGCGAAGAAGAACAGAAAGCGAGCATTGAATTTTTCGGTTTGTTGCCGGAACAAATAACTTTTCTCCGCTTAGAAAATGATGAAACCCAACACATGGCGGTTACGGAAAACAATTTTGCACGCATCAAAGAGTTTTGGGATGAACACGCGCCAGATATAATTTTTCTTCCTCACGGAAATGATACGAACACCGATCATCAGCGTACGTACGCTATGTTTAAGAAAATCATGGAAACAGAAACAAAGCCGGTTATTGCTTTTCTAAACAAAGACCCCAAGACGATTGGTATCCGGAATGATGTAATTACAACTTTTGATGAAGCAGAAGCAGCTTGGAAAGGTGAGTTGCTGCGGTTTCACAAATCACAGCACGAAAGAAACTTGCGCACACGCAATCACGGTTTTGATGAGCGCATACTAAACGTAAACCGGAAAGATGCGGAAGAACTCGGTTTGCAAAGCAAATACGTAGAAATATTTGAGCTGGAATTACACCTAAAACAATAGAACGCAGATTATTTATGATTGTTATGAAAAATCATGATAAATCATAAGCATCATAATAAATCAGTGTTCCATTTTTATTTTATGTAAACAACTTCGCTAACTTTTGAAACACCATTCCCGTTAAATGCTTCGATAGCAAAATAATAATCTTGATCTACCGTTAAAGCTCTCAATTCTAATTTGGTTTCATTATCAGCCCAAACCTGGTAAGTCTGATAAAGTTTATCTTTTCCAATTCCCCAAAGAATATTATAGCCGACCGCTCCTTCAACTTTATTCCATGTAATAAAAGCGTTGCGTGTATCTTTATCGCGTACAACGGTTAATCCGGTTGGTGTTTGAGGTGAGTTGCCTTTTCCATTTCCAAAAATTCTAATATCACTTACGGCAAGATTTGGTGTCGGTGCATAAACATTTTCATACTTGATGTAGCGCGCGTTAACCGGAGCGGTTAATTCAAAGTAGCCGTTTGGTCTGTCTTGTTTCTCTTTGGATAGATCAACAATTGTTCGCCAAGTTTTTCCATCAAGCGAAGAATAAAATTTGTACTGTGTGTAAACTTTTGCCGGATCATTATCAAAAATATTTGATTTATAATCCGCAAAGTGAATCTGTAAAGCTTTCACTTCATACTTGTCTTTCAAATCTATTTGAAGCCACTCACCCCGCTTATTGTTTTCCGCAACCCAAAACGTACGCGGATTTTCATCCGTAACTCTCGCAACAGCAAAAGTATCTTTCACGGAAGAGGCGATTGCCGGTTTTTTGTAAGAGAGAAGCATCCATCCGGTAAAGAGTTCATCTTTGTTTGCAAGTTTTTTAGTCGGCAGATAATGAGGAAAGTCACCGAAACGAGTGTTGGCGTACATCAAATCATCTTTATCAAAGAAAGCTGGAAACATTGCGATGCGCCGCTCAAAGTTCCAGTTGATTGCAATCCAGGGCGTTCCGGTATTCCAGTAATTTCCAAAATTATCTTGAAACGTATTTCCGTGCCCGGCGCCCGTCATAAAACCACCCGGTTTATAAGAGATTGGATTGTTAGGCGCATACTCAAATGGTCCAAGCGGATCTTTGCCAACATAAGTTCCGTTTGCGTAAACATTGTATTCTGTTCCGGGCGCTGCATATTGCAAATAATATTTTCCATTGTGCTTGGTCATCCAGGCGCCTTCAATAAACGGACTGATTATATCCGAGTGATTCTGACCAAAACGCTCCCAGCCATGTTTCTCTGGATACAGATAAATAAATTTTTTAATCTCTCCTTTGTAAACCAATTTGTTGTTGTGATCAAGCTCGCTTCCGTAAATGGGGTAAACGTTTGATGAGCCCCAATACATAAACTAGCGGTCTGTATCGTCATCATGGAATATTGCCGGATCCCAAGGACCGATTGTATCTGGCAGTAATGGAAGCCATCTGTTGAAAAATTTTAGCCTTCCTTTTTCCGGCTCGGTTGTAAAGAAGATTGGTCGCTGCTGAAAAGTTGATTGAAACAAATAAAGTGTATCGCGCACAGAAAGAGCTGCCGGTGCGCAAATATCTTCCATCGGCCACTTGCTCGGCTCGACGTATTTCCAATTCAGCAAATCTTTAGAATGCCAATAGCCGCCGGAGATTGTAACAAACAAAAAATATTCTCCCTTATGATTCACAATCACGGGATCTGCACCGCTGCGGTAAGAAATTTTCTCGTTGATCTGTTCCCAATTGTAGCGGTAATTAATATCCATCGGGTTGCAGTAAGTCTTCTGATTCTGGTTCTGAGCGAAGAAAACCGAATTGAATACAACGACAAGAAAAAATATTTTAGAGAGAGATTTCATTTATCAATTCCGATTGAGTTTAGCACTTAACGTATTTCCAGTTTCTAACTTTACCTTCAGCTAGCCATTCAATTGCAGTTGCAATTCTTTTGTTTCTCGTTTCTTCGGTTTTTGCTTCGGTAATCCATTCAACATATTCCTTTTTGTTCGAGTAAGAAAAGTTGTTGAATGTTTCCAGTGACTTCTTGTTTCTCTTTAGAATTTTCGTAAAGTAATCCGGAACAACAAGTTCTTTTGGCTCTTTGGATTTAGGTTTTGCGGGCAGCTTCACACCATCTGCATTTAGCTTTGTGGCTTCTTTTAAGTATGCAATCAGCTCTTTGTCTTTGGGAAGGTCTTTAAGAGAAGTAATTCTTCCCAAATGTCCCATAGCGCTTTCCGATTTTGCGTTTGCAATCAACTTGGTATCTTTCATCAGTGCCGCTTTCCAAAAACCGATTGCACAGTGCTGCTTGAATGAAGCCATACTGCAAAGTGGTCCTTTGTAATCGAAACTCGCAAAGCTCCATTTAATAGTTTCTTCTACATCGGGACAAGCTTTGTGTACAAGTTCTCTAAAGTGTTCCAAAATTGGTTTTGCAAACTCTTGGGACTTGGCAATATAAGTATCAACACGCGGGTCTTTCTTGCCCATAGTGTTTCCTTTCATATATAAAAGTGATAAGTGAAACTCACAAGAATTTGTCTAAGATGCAACAGAGTGAGTGCAACCAGGCAAAACTACGCTTAATCTAAAATGGGAAACAAACACAAAACGTCTTACGTTTTATAATTGACTTACATTTTGAAATAGTATACCTTTGTTGTGAAAGTAAAACAAGAGGAGAAAAAGATGGAATTCGGATTTTCAACAACAAAAGGACAGGTAGTTATTCCGTCTAAACTTCGCAGAAAGTATGGAATAAAGCCAGGCACACGCTTGAACTTCTTAGACGAGGAAGATGGAATTAAAATTATTCCCGTCACCCCGGAAGTAGTAAAGGCTAACATTGGATTTTTAGGAAAAGAGGGAGACCTACTTAAAGCGCTTATGGAAGAAAAAAAGAAAGAGCGTGAATTATGAAACGTTACGTTTTAGATAGTTACGCATTAATTGCGTATGCAAAAAATGAAAAAGGCGCAGAAGAGATTGCCGGGCTTTTAAGCAAGGCATTGCACAACGAAGCGGAACTGTTCTTGTGTGTAATTAACTGGGGAGAGATTTATTACATCACCTTGAGAACACAAGGAAAAGACAAGGCGGAACTATTTAAAGCAACACTTGCCCGCTACCCGATAACGATAGTTGAAGCAAACAAAGAACTAACACTGCAAGCAGCTCAATTCAAAGCATTTCATAAAATGTCTTTTGCGGACGCCTTTGCAGCAGCACTGGCAAAAAACAGAAAATCTGCTCTTGTTACTGGAGATAAAGAATTCAAAAGTTTAGAGAATGAAATAAAAATTGTGTGGATATAACTATTAACAATTATTAAGCAGAAGTGAGAAATGAGCAGATTCAAACTTCACATAGAATTTGACGGCACGCGCTACAGCGGCTGGCAAATGCAGAAAAACGCAAAGAGTGTTCAAGGTAAATTGCTTGAAGTAGCCGAGAAAATATTTAAAGGTGAACGCGTAGATGTTCAAGGTTCCGGCAGAACTGATGCAGGCGTACATGCTATTTGCCAGGTTGCTCATCTGGAGGCAAACACAATGCTCGCACCGGAAATTATCCG
>DAIEQT010000151.1 GCA_027347545.1 Ignavibacteria bacterium
TTGGAAAGAAACAATAATTAACACAACGACCGGCGGTAATATGTCTTACTTCGCCGCGGCTGGAAGTACAATGGTTTCTACTATTGTGGGAACTGGTGCGGTTGTTTCAACGGATGGCGGTCAAACTTGGGTAATTAATAATCCAGGAAATCCCGCACTCTTTGTAACGTATGTAATAAATTTTAATGGCTCAGTGTATGGAATAACATCAGGAAGCGGCGTTCACAGATTTAACTCTTCGTTAAAAACTTGGGAAAGTGTTAGCAAGGGATTACCCGATGCGCTTTCATTTCAGATTTCGAAAGCATTAACATTTTTTGGCAACACACTATATGTAGCCACAATTGGATTCTTAGATTCGAAAGTTTCAATTTTTTCTTCTTCTGACGGCGGAGCCAATTGGAATTCGATTTCTTCAAGCGGACTAACCACTCTGAATGCGGCTACGAGCAGTACTTCGTTTGTACTTACGGCTCAAAATATATTTTTGTATGACTATCAAAGTAGCAGTTCATCTGCATCAGTTTATAAAATGGCGTATTCGGCAACCTCGGTAACTGAAACCGGAACTGAACTCCCAGCCATGTTTGAATTGAATCAAAATTATCCCAATCCATTCAACCCGGAAACTACAATAAGCTACACAATCCCGTCAAACGTGAAAGGTGAAACGATAAACGTAACACTAAAAGTTTTTGATGGATTAGGAAGAGAGGTTGTAACTCTTATAGATGAACACAAACAAGCTGGAACATATAATTTTCAATTCTCAATTATTAATTCTCAATTACCAAGCGGTGTTTATTTCTACACACTAAAAGCCGGGAATTTTTCTTCAACAAAAAAAATGCTGTTGATAAAATAACAGTACGAAAGAGAGTGCAGTGCAATGAAAAAACTTACAATGGTTTTTTGTTTACTCCTATTTGTAGTTTTCACAAGTTCACTTAAATCTCAGGTAAAAGAAGATTGGGTAGTTAGGTATTCCTTCGCGGAAAAATCTTCTGTTTGGAACGATACAGATATAGCCAGTTCAGTTGCAATTGACGAACAGGGGAATGTCTTTGTAACCGGCGGTAGTATGAGAGGTCCGGACAATGGGGAGGATATAGTTACCTTTAAATATACTCCGGCGGGAGTTCAAGAATGGTCTGCTATATACAGCGGCGCAGCAAAGAATAACGATCATGGAAATGTAATTGCGTTAGACAATCAAGGTAACGTTTATGTAGCCGGCTCTAGTTACGGAGCCGGGAATGCGCTTCCAGATTTTATAACAATTAAATATAATCCTGCCGGGCAGAAAATTTGGGAAGCAAGATATAATGGAACTGGAAATAGTTTCGATGCTGTAAAAGCAATATCAATTGATTTATCCGGCAATGTTTATATCACCGGACAAAGTGAAGGTGGAAAAGGCTTTAGTTTTGACATTGCTACTATTAAATATAATTCTGCTGGAGTAGAACAATGGGTTGTAAGATATAATAGTCCCGCAAATTTTGATGATTACCCAAATTCGTTGGTTATTGATTCTCAGAATAATGTTTATGTCGTTGGACAAATAAGAGCCGCTCCAGGGGTTTCTTTCGATTACGTTACAATAAAATATAATTCTTCCGGTCAGCAACAATGGCTTAAAACTTTTAATGGTTCCGGTAACGGAGACGATAAAGCAAATTCAGTTGCTGTTGATGGAGCCGGTAATGTTTTTGTAACTGGAATAAGTAACATAGATAAAAATGCTTCGTACCTGACAGACATTGTCACACTTAAATATGATGCTGCGGGCAATGAGGTTTGGAAATCTCAATACGATGGACCGGGAAAAAGCTCTGATGGTGCGGTTTCAATAAAACTAGATGGAACCGGCAACATTTTTGTTTTTGGAAGCAGTAATGGTGGTCTCTCTTTGCAAATGGATTATGTTACACTTAAGTATAATTCACTTGGTGTTAAAATTTGGGAAGCAAGATACAATGCTGGTGGCGGCAATACTGAAGAAGCCCGCGCAATGGTGCTTGACGCAAAAGGAGATGTTTATGTGACGGGAAATAGTGCGGGTTCAACCGGAAGAGATTATGCAACAGTGAAATACAATTCTTCGGGTGTACAACAATGGGTTATAAGATACAACGGAACCGGAAATGCTTACGATGACGCTTTGTCTATCGCAGTTAATTCTTCAGGGAACGTTGCTATCACCGGCAGTAGCCCCGGCGCAACTTCAGCAACAGATTATGCAACTGTAAAATATTCTCAAACAACAACCGATGTAGAATCTAATAATGAAATACCGACAGGCTTCGAGCTTTCACAAAATTTCCCCAACCCATTTAACCCGGAAACAACAATTAGCTACGGGGTACAAGCGGCAAGCCAAGTAAGCCTAAAAGTATATGATGTTCTTGGAAGAGAAGTTGCAACATTGGTTAACGAATACCAACAAGCCGGAACGTATAGAGAAAAATTTAATGTAGAGACTTGCCGCGGCAAGTCTTTACATAGCGGAGTATATTTTTACAGATTGCAAGTTGGCAATCCTTCGGCTGGCTCAGGACAAGGCTTCATTCAGACTAAGAAAATGGTTTTGCTAAAGTAATTACTCAAAAGGAAGGAAATTGAAAACAAAAATATTACTGCTCGTTTTGTTAGGATTAGTTTCAACAACATTTGCGCAATGGCAAATGGTTGATAGTTCAAAAACCAATGTAATTAACGACTTTGTTGTAAGTGGAAAATATCTTTTTGTAGCCGGTGGTAAGTATATTCTCACCACCTGGATATTAAAAAGATCTTCTGATGATGGGACAACGTGGCAAACAATAGCTAACGGTCTCTCGGAAGTTAAAACCAATAATCAAATAACCGGGAGCGGAGAAGAATTTTATTTACAAAGTACTGGCCAAAGCACCGTTGGAAGCGGAGCCATTTTCCGATCAGTTGATGGTGGATTGAGCTGGACTAAAGCATCAATTGGAATAGCTGGCTACCCAACAATGGGATTATTATTTGACGGAACAACTTTGTTTGCTCTATTAGGTAATCAATTTTATACCTCAATAGACAAGGGAAAAACATGGACTTCCAGAAGTAATATCACTTCAAATGCTTCACTTAAAGGATTAATATTGGCGGGTAAAAAATATTTTTCTTACTCGCCTGCACTAAACGGCTACTATTATTCTGATGATAATTGCGCAACATGGAAGTTGAGTTCTGCACCAAATACTTTTATAACAAGTGCATCCGGCGATGGAAAAAATATTTATATAATTGCCAATGATGCCAACCAAACGCCTTACATGATACCAGATCAAGGAAGTTTGATAAACGGTAAGCCTGTTGGCGGTACGGCTTATTCCGTTGATAGAATTGCCGGCATTGGTAATTCCGTGTTTGTTTCCGGGTGGTTTTTATCAAACTATGTTTATTTATCAACCGATCAACTTAAAACATGGAAAGATCTTTCCGCCGGACTTCCGGTAAAAGATTATTATATAGAGAAAATTATTATAACAAACAATTATGTTTTTCTCGGTTGTAATACTACTTCGGTTAGTTCACCAAGCTATCAAATCTGGAGAAGAAAACTTTCCGAGCTTGGAATTTCTACTGCAATTGAAAATGAAAAAACAATTCCAAATCAAATTGAGTTTGATCAAAACTATCCCAATCCGTTTAATCCGGAAACAACAATAAGCTACAAGTTGCAAACAGCAAGTAATGTTAGCTTGAAAGTTTATGATGTTTTAGGAAATGAAATAATAACATTAGTAGATGAATATCAACAAGCCGGAACGTATAGAGAAAAATTTAATGTAGAGACTTGCCGCGGCAAGTCTTTACATAGCGGAGTATATTTTTACAGATTGCAAGTTGGCAATCCTTCGGCTGGCTCAGGACAAGGTTTTCTTCAAACGAAGAAGTTGATCCTTCTTAAATAGCTTGACAAAGAGTTGAGAAAAGAAGCCGGAACAATTCTTCCGGCTTTACTTTTTTATGTAAGCCTTTTCGGGAATGGAATTTTTGCCGTTCGATATTTCTTCCGGATCAGTTGCAATAACGAGCAATCCATTCGCAACAGATCTTTCTTTTCCATCGGAGGGAATGTTCACAACAGAATCCCGGACAACCATAGTTGTTGAACCGCC
This sequence comes from Ignavibacteria bacterium, assembly GCA_027347545.1. Lineage (GTDB taxonomy): Bacteria > Bacteroidota > Ignavibacteria > Ignavibacteriales > Melioribacteraceae > Stygiobacter. Next base: position 4,155 of record DAIEQT010000151.1, read on the forward strand.
CCCATCTAAATTAACTCCGTAATGAACTCCAATACTAATCATTAAATCTGCAAGCTCGTGTAAATTCATTCCGGCGCTGTGGGCTTGTCTACCATCAACAGTTATCAAGTAAAGTTTGGTGCTGTCTTGAGAAAAACCAGCGGCGGTTCTTGGATGCCGCAAATACGCATGTCCGGGCTTTTTCTCTATAATATAACTTTGATCAACATAGTCTTTACCGTTGTTAACAATTTGAATGAACCCGCCGATAGCTTCTTTTAGTCTAGGAATAGCCGGAGAAATTGTGTTTAAGATTTTCAACGTATCGCCAATCTTCAGATGCTTCGTGAATTCAGATGTTAATCCTTCTACAGAGATAACTGCAAACGTTGTATCCGGAATAAGCATATTGCCAATTCCAATCTGAATATTTTTTACCACACACTTGACGGTGTCGTTAACAAACCATTGATTAACTCTTTGAACCAGAATTTCTCTGCCGGATGAATTTGTACCGGTAGATTCTCCAAAATATCTGTTTAGAAAAACAAGCTGACCGTTTTTACGTGGTGTGTTCAAGCCGTCAATATTATATGAAGTATCGCCATTAAAAATCTTTCCGGCGTAGGCTGTAATATTCATCATTGGTTTGTTCTTATCATTGAAGCCAAGAATAGTTCGAGCAATTGGTGTTGTTAAGATTTGTCCGTTTCTAATTTGCAAATTTGTCGGGATTCCGCCTTTGTAATAAAAGTCTCCGTTAACAGCGGCAACAATTTTATGCCCAGCACGGTTATTGGCTGCCGCCATTGCAGATAAGCGCTCGTTTCCGGACAATAGATTGGTGGCTTTAACTGTTTCTATTTTAACGTACGGGTTTTTCAAATCAATTTGCAAAACGTGGATTGACCAAGGAACTGCTGGCACAGCAATTTTTGTGTAGGTTATTCCATTGCAAACTTGAGCCGAATGAAGAGTATCATATTTAACTTGGGCATATGAGTTTAGACAAACTAAGGCAAGAAACAGAAAATATTTTTTCATGCTAATCGGTAATTTTATTGGAAGTCCCGTTCAAAATTAGAGAGGATATTTGAATAAACCTAAATACCAGCCAAGTTCCTTCTGTACTTGTATTATGAGAAAACACCCAAGCTCTGCCTACTTTAACCCAGTTGAATTATTTTCCAATTAGAATTGTTTTGTGTAAAGGAAATAGTATGGAAAGAGAAATTTGCTTGCCCTATCTTTCATACATAACAAATCACAAGTAAACTAATATTTATCAAATAAAGGCGGTAAAAACATGAAAGCAAAATTTTTACTTTTATTTTTGTTTACAACCATTAGCCTCTTTGCTCAAGTTGAGCTACCGCGGCTAAGTCCAAATGCGTCTGTTTCTCAAACTGTTGGATATACAAACATCACCATAAACTATTGCCGCCCTTTTGTGCATGGAAGAAAAATTTGGGGCGCCCTTGTTCCATTCGGTCAAGTTTGGCGCACCGGTGCAAACGAAGCCACAACTATTCAATTTACTACCGATGTTACAATTGAAGGAAACAAAGTTCCGGCGGGCAAGTATTCTTTCTTCACAATTCCCATCGAAACAGAATGGACAATAATTATAAATAAAGTAGATAAACAATGGGGCGCGTACAGTTACAAGCAAGAAGATGATTTGTTGCGTTTCAAAGTAAAGCCGGAACAAAGCTCGTTCACGGAAAATTTATGCTATTCATTTTCTAACCTTTCGGATGCGGCTGCTTCTGTAGTTATCAAATGGGAAAATTTACAAGTTTCTTTCAAAGTAGAAGTTGATTTGAACAATCAAGTTTACGCAAAAATTAAAGAAGCAATTGCCGCTAAACCAGATAATTGGCAAAACTATTCACAAGCAGCAAACTATGCAGCCGACAATAATTTATTTGGAGATGAACCGCTTCAGTGGGTAGAAAAGGCAACAAGTCTTGGCGGCGGATACTACCCTTATTTTGTTAAAGCAAAAATTCTCTTCAAGAAGAACAAAACAACAGATGCTCTTAAGGCTTTGGAAAAATGCCGCGAAGTAGGCAGAACAGATAAAAACTGGGAATCGTTTGTTTCTCAAGTTGATTTTCTAGAGAAGCAGATTAAATCCAAGTAAAATTTTGGCTAAAACAGTAAAATGAAATCATTCGAAATACCGCAGCAGTACCGCAGTCAAATTATTTCTCAAATTAAAGCTGCGCGTAAAAATGAAGATCCCCGGAAACAAGACTTCACTGCAACCGAATTGGACTTTGGTCCGATTCGGTTTTTAATTGCCCGCCACTTTGGCTTTTGTTATGGGGTTGAAAACGCCATTGAGATTGCTCATAAAACAATTGATGAAAATCCCGGGAAGAGAATATTTCTTCTCAGCGAAATGATTCACAACCCGGTTGTTAATGCTGACCTACAAGAGCGCGGAATAAATTTCATAATGGATAATTACGGTAGCCAACTAATAACCTGGAATGAAATTACTTCTGAGGATGTTGTGATTATTCCGGCTTTCGGAACAACAATAGATACCGAGCGGCTACTTACGGAAAAGGGAATTGATATTGTAAAGTACAACACAACATGTCCCTTTGTTGAAAGAGTCTGGAATAAAGCTGCCACACTTGGCAAAGATAAGTTTACAGTTGTTATTCATGGAAAGGCACAACACGAAGAAACCCGCGCAACTTTTTCCCATACAATTAATAATGCGCCGTCGGTTATTGTCCGCAATCTAGATGAAGCGCAGTTTTTGTGTGAAGTAATAATTGGCATTAGGAAAAAGGAAGAGTTCTATAGTTTTTTTGAAGAAAAATATTCACCATCATTTGATGTAGAAAAAGATTTGGTAAAAATTGGTGTGGTTAATCAAACAACTATGCTGGCTAGCGAAACACAAGCGATAGCAAACATGCTGCGTGAGGCGTTGGCAAAAAAACATGGCAAAAACGATCTATCCGAACACTACGCTGATACACGCGATACGCTTTGCTACGCTACCAACGATAACCAATCGGCAACAATAGCACTTGCACAAGAGAACGCAGATTTAGCCATTGTAATTGGCGGATACAACAGCTCAAATACATCACATTTGGTAGAACTGTTGGAAGATAAGTTTCCAACCTACTTTGTTTCCGGTGCCAATAAAATCATTTCAAAAAAAGAGATAGTGCATTTCAACCTTCACACTCGCAAAGAAATTTCCACACTAGAGTATTTACCGGAAAGCGAACAAGTAACAATCGCTATAACAAGCGGTGCTTCCTGCCCGGACTCAATTGTTGATGCAGTTCTGAATAGGCTTTTATCTTTCTACGATGAAAAAATAAATCTTGAAGGGTTTAGTAGAAAATAAAAAAGAGCTGTTCATCAATGAGGAGGTCAATTTCAATCATATGTTAATGGGACCAACTAAACCCTTATAAAACGATTGAAATATTTGAGAACAGCTCCCTTTTAATTAGTTGGAGGCAACTCTGTAGTTTTCTATTCTATCTATAATTGCTCTAAATGTTTTTTCCGGATTGTCCTTGTCTTCAATTTTGATATCAGCAAAGAGAGGAAAGTTTGAGTAATACAAACTCGCCAACTGCGCTCTGTATCTAATCACCGGAGTTTCACCATCAACAGCAAGTGTGTTTAGTTTAGCCAGCACTTTCTTGAATTCGTATTCAGGATAGCGGCATTTTAATTCCATGCTTATGAAGATGGAATTTTCAACCACGCCCGTATGTTCGCTGCTCATAGCAAAAAGAAAACCTTGTTCGGCTCTCTCTATTTTTTTATTTACCGGTAGAGGCGTGGTGGCAAAAATTGTTGAGGATAACGCCAATGTGCTAATCATTATCGCCAACGCTGTTCTTCTTATTGCTTTCATATAACACCTTTCTGATTATGTTAAGTACGCCTATAGTTAATCAATTGAAGTGCCAGGATGCTTTTGAGTGCAAAAACGTTTGTTTGAATCAAATATCCAAGAATTCCAGCGTTATGGTTTTGTAGAAGGGATGCCACAGTTTTTCACTTAATTAAGGAAAAATTAGTTGTTAATAACTCACGTTACGCATGAGTTGAATTACGTGAATTATTTTTAGTGAAACTTGGTGTTTTAGTGCCTATGTGGCTTAATTTCTTATCTTTTCTTTTGCCACCAAGTCACAAACCTGCCCGCCACGTTGAATATACTTTAGCAGGCGGGGACACTAAGAAGTCACAAAGTGCGTAACATGAGTTAATAAGAAAAGACAAAGTTTTATAGGTTATTCTTTGTGGCTCAATGCAAAAATGTGGCACCGTTTTAAGAGGATGAGTTTGTCTTTCTGTTTAATCTATTATTAAGCGCTCTTCTGCTTAGACCAAGCATATCAGCCGCAATACTTTGATTTCCTTCCGCGCGTTTTAATGCTTCGTTGATTAAAGCCTCTTCGGCATCTTTCAGCGTAGGCAGTTGATCGGAAAAAACAATTCCTTCTTCTGAAGTTATTGGTTCGTTAGAAAAGTTTTCTTCGCGGTGAATTTTATCTCTAATTGGACCGAGAGACATAACTCCGGAATTGTGAACACTTACCGCATCAAAGATAATTCCTTCTAACTCACGAATGTTTCCGGGAAAGTTGTAGTTGGAAAGCAAAGTAAAAAGTTCTTTGGGTGGTGTTGGTTTTTTCTTTCCAAGCTGTTCTGCCGCTTTTTCCATAAAGTGATTAATTAGCTGAGGAATATCTTGTTTGCGCTCCCTTAGTGGTGGAATGTTTATGTGATGCGTTTGCAGTC
>DAIEQT010000162.1 GCA_027347545.1 Ignavibacteria bacterium
TCTGGCTAAAGGGGAATCATTTCCATATGAATTTACATTTGCTGTTGATGCCATTACAACAAAGCAGGCTTTTGAAGTCGTAGCAGATTATTCTGGTGATGAAGATCAAACCAATAATTTAACAACTGCGTTCGTTCGTCCCGGTTATGTTGCCGGGACAGTTCTGCTGAACGAGGTAATGTACAATCCGTTAAATGGCGAGCCGGAATGGATTGAGCTCTACAATAATTCGGCATACAATGTTGATTTGGAAGAATGGTCTATTGCAGATGTTCTCACAACACCTCAGAAGACAAAAATTACCGCCAAGGATTTTTCGTTTCCAAGTAAAACGTATTTAGTTGTAGCAAAGGACAGCACAATAAAAGATTACCACAAATCAATACCCGGCAAGTTGATAGTAAGTTCGTTTGCAAATCTAAACAACGATGCCGATGGAGTTGTGGTAAAAGATTCGCGCGGTGTTACGATAGATTCATTGTTGTACGATAAATCTTGGGGTGGTGAAAATGGAAGATCGCTGGAAAGGATTGCACTTGATAACGCTACGAACGCAAAAACGAATTGGGCTTCTTCCAAAGATATTGAATTGAGTACACCCGGTAAGATTAATACAGTTTCGCAAAAAGATTTTGACCTTGAAGCTTCCTCGATTACCTCGGCGCAAAATTATGGTGTGGTTGGCAAGAAAGTGAAGTTTAGTATAGATGTAAAGAACATCGGAAAAAATAACGCGGCAGTTTTTTCTGTAAAACTTTTCCGTGATGGAAACAAAAACGGATTTGGCGAGCCGAGCGAATTAGTTTATCTAAAGAACGAAACAAATTTGGCATCGGGAATTTCAAGCAAGTATGATGTTGAAGATGGTTCATACTTGAACGGTATTAACAATTATCTGGCTGTTGTTGAGTTTGCAGTAGATCAATTTGCGGATAACAATCAATCGCTGTTAAAAATTAACTGCGTTGTTGTTAACGAAGAAAGAAATGATTTGGTAATCAACGAAGTGATGCACTCGCCAATAGTAGGCGAACCGGAATGGATTGAAATTTACAACAACAGCACAAAGCAAATTAACTTGAAAGGTTATCAAGTTGGAAACGGCGCAAGCAAAAGCAAAGTTATTACTCAAGACGTTTTTCTAAAACCGGAAGAATATTTTGTCGTTGCGAAAGACAGCGCGGTGTTTACACGGTTTACAAATATCAGCAAGTCTGTTATTGCAGCCTTTCCAACACTTAGCAATACAAAAGATAGAGTTGTAATACTCGATTCGCTCAACCGGACGATTGATTCTCTTGAATACAAAAGCATTTGGGGCGGAACCGGCGGCAAATCTTTAGAGCGTTTGGACTGGATTAAATTATCTACCGATTCAACCAATTGGAAAACTTCTGTGCATGAGCTTGGCGCAACACCGGGATTTATTAATTCTATCTCCCAAAAGAAATTTGATGTTGTATTAACAAAACTATTCTATAATCCGGCAGTTCCATTGGCTGGACAACGAGTAAAGATTTCCGTTGCGGCGAGCAACAAGGGTAAAAACGATGCGGCTTTCAAATTCATTTTATATAGAATAAACAAAGACGGCTCTAAACAAAAAGTAGAAGAAACAAACACGCTGGTGATTACTAAAGAAGCTTCGCTCACTTACGATTTCACTTTTGCCATTGAAAGTATTCTCACCAAACATACTTATGAAGCGGTTGTGGATTTTGGAGCGGACGAAGACTTAACTAACAATTCTGCTTTGGCTTCCGTTCGCCCCGGTTATTCTACCGGAACTGTTTATATAAATGAAGTTATGTACAACCCGCTTAACGGTGAGCCGGAGTGGATAGAGCTCTACAACGCTTCGGGTATTGATGTTGATTTGGAAGATTGGTCAATTACAGATGTATTAACAACACCGCAGAAGCAAATTATAAAAGCAAAAGATTCTCTCTTTCCAAAGTATACATTCCTGGTAATTGCAAAAGACAGCACGATCAAGAATTTTCACCGGGAAATTCCAACGAAACTTATAGTAACGCCATTTGCCAATTTGAATAACGATGCCGATGGTGTTGTAATAAAAGACTCGCGCGATGTAACAATTGATTCCGTTCGCTTCGATAGCAAATGGGGCGGAGAGAATGGAAAATCTCTCGAAAGAAAACTTGTTGCTGTTCTGCCAACAGAAAAAACAAATTGGGGTTCTTCCAAAGATTTGGAATTGAGCACGCCGGGAAGAATTAACAGTATTGCAATAAAGAAATATGATCTTGCGTTAAAAGCAGTTGTACCTAAGCCAATTTATCCGGCTGTTAACGAAGAGATAAGTGTTGGCGCTAGAGTAATTAATTATGGAACAAGCGATGCTGATAAATATTCCGTACGCTACTTTGTAAAGAACAATAACACATACACTCTTTTGGGAGAGACAAGCGGAGCTAACTTAAAGAGCAATGATTCGCTTGTCGTTTACTCATCAAACAAAATTAAGTTGAACGATGTAAAGACAGTTCTCTGCAAAGCGGTTTTCTCAAATGATGAAGACACACTCAATAATTATTTCAGCGGAGATATAATTCCCGGTGCTAAGTCGAACGCAGTGTTAATTACCGAAGTAATGTACGATCCGCTTTCTCACGAACCGGAATGGGTAGAGTTTCTTAACGCATCTAACGAAGCAATTAACTTGAAGAACTGGGCAATCAGCGATTTACTTCCAACGCCAACAAAAACAACAATAACTACAAATGATGATTTTATTCAGCCCGGCGAATATGCAATTGCAACACCTGATACAAACGCGTATGCTTTTATTCCGCCTAAGAAATTTTACCAAACTAAATTCGGCTCACTCGGCAATACTTCCGATGGAGTTATGCTTTACGATTTCCGCGGCGCTGTGATTGACAGCTTTTTCTATAAGTCAAGCTGGGGCGGAAACAACGGCTCATCGCTGGAAAGAATTTCTTTAACCAAAGCTACCAGCGACAGCACAAACTGGATTAGTTCAATCTCAACTGTTGGCGCGTCACCGGGAATTAAAAACGCGTCTTCAAATCCGAAGAGTTACAAAACCGGCTCACTTGTGTTCAACGAAATTTTATACGAACCGGAAACCGGCGGAGCTGAATTTGTAGAGCTTTACAATACATCAAACGATTCCATCCAAGTAGGCGGAATGGATTTGCGTATTGGCTCAAAAGAAAGAGTTAAACTTTCGCCGGCAACTTTTATTGTTCCGCCAAAAGAGTTTTTTGTGCTTGCTTCGGATTCTACGATCTACCAAAAGTATCCATCGTTAAATAAAAAAGTAGGTAGAGTTTCTTCATCGCTTAATTTATCAAACGAAGGAACATCACTACTCGTAAAAGATTTATTTGGAGCAACTTTAGACTCTGTGATTTATTCTCCATCATGGCACAACAGAAATTTTCTTGAAACGAAAAACAAATCTTTAGAAAGACTTAATCCGGCATTAAATTCAAACGATAAATCTAACTGGAGTACCAGCGTAACAAGCGAAGGCGCAACTCCGGGAAAGCAAAATTCTATTTATACTCAAAACCTTGTCGGGGATTCAAAGGTTAACATTAGTCCAAATCCGTTTTCGCCGGATAACGACGGCTTTGAAGATTTTGCAATCATTAATTTCAATCTGCCTTACAAACTTTCTCAAGTTCAGATAAAAGTGTTTGATAGCCAGGGACGTTTAGTAAGAACGCTGCTGGAAAACCGCCCATCGGCAACAAACAACTCTGTAATTTTTAACGGACTTGATGATGAGGGCAGAGCTTTACGAATTGGCATTTATATTCTATTAATAGAAATTGCCGCAGAAGGCAATAACAATATCGAAACAATAAAGAAACCAATTGTAGTAGCAAGAAAACTTTAAGGTGCCAAATGACTTACAAAGAAAAGGTTGATGATTTTCTTTCGCAAAAGAGAATTGCGATTGCCGGTGTTTCCAGAAATCCCAAAACAGAAGTTGGAAACGCCATCTACAAAAAATTTAAGGAAGCCGGTTACACACTTTATCCAATCAATCCCAATGCGGATTTAATTGAAGGGGATAAGTGCTATAAGAATCTTGCCGAAACACCGGAGAAAGCCGATGCTGTTTTTATTGCAACAAATCCGGCAGCCTCGGCAGATGTTGTTAAACAGTGTGTTGATAATGGAATCAAGCGGGTTTGGTTTCATCATGGAATGGGAAACGGCAGCTACAACAAAGAAGCGGCGCAGTTTGGAGAAGAGAACGGTTTGACCGTTATTCATAACGGCTGCCCGATGATGTTTATTAAAGGTGCCGATCCGTTTCATAGGTTTGTGGCATTCTTGAAAAAGATTTTTGGGAAGCTGGATAAGTAAACTAAACTTTGCTAACTGAGGCGCGGTTTTTATCTTACGGCGTTATTTTTTAGAGATTAGGAAAACCATTAAACACTTATTAGAAATAAAAGAAGCCTGGAAAACCGCGCTGGCAGATAAAGTTTTCCGCCTAAAGTTTATTCTATCTGTTGCTATGCTTGCTTTGGCGCTATTCTTCCTTGCAAAGTTTTTGCCATACAGCGAAACACGTCCCGGCTTTTCTTTGGATGACCCATTGCTCTCAACTTTCAAGCCGGTTGATTTAACCTGGATAACTTTTGTTTTGATTTACGGCGCGTTGCTTGTTGGACTTGTATCTATTGCAAAGTATCCCAGAAGAATTATAATCGCGTTTCAATCTTATACATTAGTTGCGTCGCTGCGATTGATTACAATTTACTTTCTTCCCTTTAACGCTCCGCCGGATATTATTCCAATGGAAGATCCTTTTGTAGCTTTCTTTGGCGGAGGAAAAACACTTCAGCGCGATCTTTTCTTTTCCGGTCACACCGCAACAATGTTTTTGTTAGCTCTAGTAGCAAAGAATAAAATTCTGAAGACGGTTCTGGTTGTTTGTACAATTCTTGTTGCGGTTGCGGTTTTAGCTCAGCACGTTCACTATACAATAGATGTAATTGTAGCGCCATTTTTTGCATACACCGGTTACCGCATTGCACGCCTAATTAACAAGAAAAAAAATGCGAAAACGGAAAAAGCGGCTTAGCACAATTTTCCAAGTCGTCATGGTTTTAGCATGACGTTAAAAAAGAATTTGCTGTCACGGAATCGTGACAGCTGCAAAACTTTACGAATCAGGAATAAAATTCTATGCGACGAAAGGTACTTCGGATTTTCTTTTAAAGTATGGAATTGATGCCGAGGTGCTTCAATGGCCGCTGGATAAGATAGAACCTAACATTTTAACATACCTAAGCGAAGGAAAAATCGATTTGGTTATCAACATTCCTAAGTCAACAGAAAAAATTGAACTGGATAACGATTATCTAATTCGAAGGAAAGCCATCGATTTGAACATTCCGTTAATCACTAATCTTCAATTCGCAAAAAGATTAATCAAAGCGCTTAAGCGTTACCGAACTTCAGATCTGTTAATTAAAAGTTGGGATGAGTATCAATAGGCAGTAGGCAATTGGCAGTCATCAGCAAGCAATCAGCAAGATAAAGTCTGTTCAGAACAATTCGTGAATTCGTGGCTATACCCTTCTCAATATTAATGAGAGTTAAATTTTTAGATTGCTTGCACATACAAATATATTTTATTAGATTAGCGATGTAATTATTGAAAGATTATTTGAAGGAAAGATCTAAATATTGTAACTGCCTTTACTTCTCGAGCAATGCGCTGGCGAGAATGATGACGAAAATTGCTGATGAAGAATTCAAATCAACAGGTCTTTCAACATCGTATGCGTTTTTGTTAATGACAGTAAACGAAAAGTCCGGCATTCAGCCAATGGAAATTTCGCAGCAGATGATGCTTACTCCATCAACCGTTACGCGGCTTATTGATAAGCTTGAAAACAAGAAATACCTAAGAAGAGAATATGAAGGAAAGCAAGTAAAGGTTTTTCCGACTGAGAAGAGTTTGGTTATAGATAAGAAGCTTAGAGATAACTGGTTAAATCTTTTCAAAAAATATTCTGATATTCTCGGAGAGAATGTGAGTGTGGATTTAACTGTTGGCATTTCGAAGGCAGTAGAAAAAATGGAATCAAGTATCTAAAAAATTTTTACCTATTACAATTGCTTGCACATACAAATATATCTTATTAGAAAGGAGCGTAATAATAATGTACGTAATAACAGGTGCAACTGGAAAAACAGGAAAAGTAATTGCGTTAAGCTTACTTAATTCAGGGAAAAAGGTTCGAGTAATTGGGCGTGATGAAAAAAAACTCGAAGAGCTAATTTCAAAAGGTGCAGAAGCATCGGTTGGCAGTCTAGATGATGTATCAT
>DAIEQT010000190.1 GCA_027347545.1 Ignavibacteria bacterium
GGAGGGACTTGAACCCCCGACACGTGGATTATGATTCCACTGCTCTAACCAACTGAGCTACCTCGCCATCATTCTTAAAAACGGGTGGTAAATATATATTATCGAGCCCCAAACTTCAAGAAAAGTTTAGGTTGAAAAATAAGCCTATTTAAGCTGGCTCAAAATGTTCTTTTTATACTCATCTTTGAAAATTCCGGCACCGGTATCCTTATAAGTTTTAATCTCAAGTCCGGCAGCTTTAAGCCTTTGATCTGCCGAAGCTATTCTTGCAATTGGATCGGGATGAGTTGATAAAAACACGGCAATTCCTTGTCCACCCTTTTCTACTTTACCGTCATCTCTCATTTTTTCGAAGAAGAACTTAACCGCGCCGGGATAAAATTTTGTTGCTTGCAAATATTTCATTGAAACTTGATCGCTCTCATCTTCATCAGCCCTACTATTAGCAAGTAAAGTCATGCCGGTAAAAAGATTTGAAACGATCATAGCGGTTTGCGATGGATTTTGACCGAGCACTAACTGAGAAAGCATCTGAATCCCCATTTGCTTTGTCATTCTATTTGTAGCGTGTCTTCTTTCAGCGTGAGCAATCTCGTGTCCGAGGACTCCGGCTAGAGCAGCTTCCGAATCGAGATATTTTAGCAAGCCGGTATAAACGTACACTGGTCCGCCGGGGACAGCAAAAGCGTTAAGTATGGTATCGTTCTTAATAATCTCAAGATTGTATTTGAAAATGTTTTTATGAAGTACATCCGGCGATTGCAGAATTGGCTGGAAAATTTTCTGGTTTATATAGTTTTTCACGTTTGGATTATTATAAACCGGGTAATCTTTTGGACTGTTTTGCAACTGAAGAGCGAACTCGGAACCAAGAGCAACATCTTGTTCAACCGGAAAAATGTTAAGACTCTGAATTGCAGAACAAGCGGCTATTAGCACCGCAAGAAATACAAACCAGAGTTTCTTCTTTTTCAATACGCTAAGCATGATGACTCCTTAATTAAAATTGAATTTCTTTCTCAATAGATAAATAAAAACCGGCGCACCAATTAAAGCTGTTATAGCCCCGACCGGTAATTCTACAGGAGCGGCAATTGTACGCGCAATTGTATCGGCAAAAGTAAGGTAAGCAGCGCCAATAAAAAATGACGCCGGAAACACAATCCGGTTATCTGTTCCAAATATCATTCTGCAAATGTGCGGGATTAACAATCCTACAAAACCGATTATGCCCGATACAGAAACAATTGTTCCAATCATTAAGCTGACGAGAAGGTATGTAAGATTCTTAAAGCGGGAAACATCGAGACCTAATTGCTTTGCGGTATCGCTGCCCATGCTGAGAATGTTAAACTTATTAGAGAGAAGAATGAGAACAAGAACAACACTAAATGTTAATGGAAGAACAAACACAAGATTATCTTTTTCAGCAAGAGATAAATTACCTATCAGCCAAAATACAGCCGTGCGCAAAGAATCGTTTAGTAAAGTCATCATCAGCAAAATTCCGGCGGAAAAGAAAGCGCCAATCATAACGCCGGAAAGCAGCAGCCGGTTTGGTTCGAGCTCGCCAAATTTCTTTCCCAAAACAAAAACAAGCAGCATAACAAGAATTGATCCGCCGAACGCAAACACTTGGGTTCCTATGAAACTCAATCCGAGCAGAAAAGAAAGAACCGCACCAAATGTTCCGCCGCTGGAAATGCCAAGAATGTAAGGTTCAGCAAGCGGATTCATCAGCATCGCTTGGAAAACAGCACCGGCTATTGATAATCCGCCGCCGACAGCAATAGCAAATAGAATACGTGGCAAACGAATATCAAAGATAATTTGGTTTACTATGGAATCGCTTTGCGAAGAGAACAAAACGCTGAACAAATCACTGAGACCAATACTTGTGGGACCAACTACTAAAGCAACAACGCTTACCATAATCAGAAAAAGCGCTAAGAGTAAATTCATCAAAACAAATTTGGGAACATCTAATCTTTTAATTGATTCCATAACTCATCAATCAATTCCGGAATCTGAAAATTTGTTGCAGCAGAGAAAACAAGAACCGGTCCGCTGTAGCCACGGATTTTCCGTTTCATCACTTTTTTAAGAGTAGCTTGATCTACCAAATCGGCTTTGGTGAAAGCAAGTATTTTTTTCTTTTCACTTAATACTTCAGAGTAAGTATTCAACTCATTAAGTAAAGTTTTATAATCCTTCTGATATCCTTCCGAAGTAATGTCAATCATTATCAGAAGAATTTTTGTACGCTCTATGTGGCGGAGAAATTTTAGACCGAGTCCTTTACCTTCATGCGCGCCTTCAATAATTCCGGGAATATCCGCAACAGTGAAACTTCTGTAGTCTTTGTAGCGGACAATTCCCAAGTTTGGTTCAAGCGTTGTGAAAGGATAATCGGCGATTTTTGGTTTAGCTTCCGAAATAACAGAAATCAGAGTTGACTTTCCGGCATTTGGAAATCCTACCAGGCCAACATCTGCAATAAGCTTGAGCTCAAGAATTACAGTTTTTTCTTCGCCAGGCTTGCCCGGTTCTGCATAACGCGGAGTTTGTTTAGTTGGTGTAGCAAAGTTAGAATTTCCTTTCCCGCCTCTTCCACCTTTAGCTGCAAGAAATTCCTTTCCATCTTCGTCAAGGTCTGCTAACACTTTTTCTGTTTCAGAATCTTTAATGATGGTTCCTATCGGAACTCTTATGAAAATATTTTCTCCTCTTTTGCCATCGCACAAAGATGAGCCGCCATGATCGCCCCGATCTGCGGTGTAAATTTTTCTATATCTAAAATCCAAAAGAGTGCTTAGGTTTCTATCAGCAACAAAAAACACATTGCCGCCATTGCCGCCATTGCCGCCTGCTGGTCCGCCTTTGGGAACATATTTTTCTCTTCTAAATGCCACAGCGCCGTTGCCGCCGTCGCCCGACTTAATTGTTATTTTCGCGTAATCTATGAACATATATTTTTATTTGCGGTCGAAATACTCCGAGATGATTTCCCGGAGAGTTTCAGCTTCCTTTGAGTTTCGGTTTATTCTGCGAGTTGCAAGTGTTTCGTTTATTATGAAGTGAGCATCCTCTGCATTTTTACATTCGGAAATTTCATCGAGCATATTGGCAAAGTCTTCTATATCGTAATCGAAAACAACCTCTATAATTTTTGCCATGTTTTTATGTTCTAATATTTCCGCAAGTTCAAGTTTAGTTTGTTCTTCAAATTTTTGCTGAAGCACTTCGTCTTCTGCCTCATCTGTAAATGTTAACTTTTCACTATCTTCTTCTTTAGTTACGTGCACAAGTTCTGTATCATCCTCTAAATACGCATGATCAATTACGCCGGTATTATCTGCAGAGAATAAGCTTTCATGCTCGGTATCATTAGTATCCAAATCTATATCTTCATCATCGGTTTCTTGCAAAGTGTTTACTAATTTTATTTCGTCTTCAGGTTGAATTTCTTCTTCTACAATTTCTTCCTTTTCTTCATATCCCTTAATAACACTTGAATAAGTATCTAATTCTTCCGGTTCATTTACAGGCGGAGTTATTTCGATAATTTCAGATTCTTCTTCCTCAAGCGGCTCAATTTTATTGTCTTCGTTTACTTTGATTCTAATTTTTGTTTGCGGCTTAATTGTTACTTCTTCTTCCGGTGTTGAAATGATTTCTGTTGTATCAATTTCGGAAGCGTCTTCCGTTATTAACGGAATTTCTTGTTTGCGCGATTCTTCTGCTGCCGTTTCTGTTTCTACAATTTTGTCTTTTGGTTCTTCATATTCGTTAAAGAATTGTGCGCTGCTTTCTTCTTCAACAACTTTCGCTTTCACTTCCTGTTCTTCAAACAAAAGATATTCTTTTTTATCCGGTTCCTCTTCTTTCTTCTCAACCATTATTCCGGTTAAGATTTTCATGTAATCGCCAATGTGGAAGCGGGCGTTTTCATCTGTACCGAATGTGTCTGTAATTTTTTGTAGATGAAGAGGTAAATCTTTTTCCTCTAAAAACAATTCTACCGCTGTTAACGGAATTCGCGTCTTCTGCATTTGTCCAATATTAAAAAATTCAGCCATAGAAATAAGCGAACTGGACATGATTCCTTTCAGATTCGATTCCATTCCAAGTTTATCTGTACGGTTGAGAAGATCTTCGAACTCTTCGGCGTTCATCGAAAGAATCTTCTTCGTGTTGATATAAGAAATGATAATTTTCTTTACGAACTTGTAATAGTAAACGTAGTTTAGAATCTGCTTAATCTCGTTCGAAGACTTATACTTTGCTTCATCAAAAACGAATCTTGTTAAAGTCCATTTTGGGCGTACGAGATAATTTACCGCAAAAGATGTAGCGTGAAGAATCAGTTTTGCAATATATTCCAACGAAAAGCGTCTGATCTTCTTTACTTCATCCGTAATCTCAGCAAAATGAAAAGCAATTTTATCACCGGAATAATCAAATACAGAATTTTTTAACAGCTTTTGGCGATCTTCAAAAACCAAATAATCAATTTCCGCCGATATGTAATTTAGAATAGCCGGATGAAGATCAACATTTTGCAATTGTTCGAATGTGAAATAAGGACCGAGCTTGTTGACCTTATTCAGATTGAAATCGTAGATAAATTTTATTTCTCTTTCGAACATTTTAGCTTTGAACTGCCGTATTATCTTATGCGAATAATACAAAAAAACGAGTAAAAAAATCCCGGTCGAATTCTGCCGGACATTGTTGGAAAACTGTTATGGATGACAAGAATAAGTCATTTCTTGACTTTCCGCTTCGTCCGACTGTGCGGAATTGAAACGGGCGCTCGAAATGACTGGAGACCTATTTCTTTCCCCGGCTTCTATAGTTGCGATGTGATCCCGATGGACTTCTCTTCTGAAATTCCGTTCTTGGCTGCTTGGGTAAATTTTTCTTTTGATGTTTTTCCGGAATGGGAACCAACAAATTTTCTTCCGGGAAAACGCATTCAATCTTTTTACCTAAATATTCTTCCAGTCTTAACAAATCATGCGAATCATTTTCGTCTGCAAAGCTGATAGAAATTCCGGTTGCACCGGCACGCCCGGTTCTTCCAATTCTGTGTACATATTCTTCAACATCTTCCGGAATGTTATAATTGATAACGTGAGAAATTCCTTCCACATGAATTCCGCGCGAAGCAACATCCGTTGCAACTAAAATGCGGACTTGCCCTTCGCGAAATCTTTCCAAACGTTTGATGCGTTGGGTCTGCTCGACATCGCCGGAAAGCAGTGCGCAGCTAATTCCGTATGCTTCAAAAGTATCTTTCACACGTTTAGCTTCATACTTACGGTTAACAAAAACTAAAACACGCTCAAGATTTTTCTGCATGATCAAGTTGTAAAGTAAAGTTGGTTTTTCTGCGACGGTTGTGATGTAGATTATCTGCTCAACCGCTTCTACCGCTAATTCTTCCGGCTTCACAATCACTTCAAATGCTTGCCGTGTCCAGGATTCTGCCAAACGCTTTACATCGCCGGTAAGTGTGGCGCTGAAAAACATTGTCTGCCTTTTCGCTTTTGCCGGAGTGCTTGTAACAATTTTTTTAACAGAAGGAATGAAGCCCATATCAAGCATGCGGTCAGCTTCATCAATAATTAAGATTTCCACTTTACCAAGATCAACAAGATTCTTTTGCATGAAATCTATTAAGCGTCCGGGTGTGCAGATAAGAATATCAATTGCATCGCTCTTAAGAGATTTCATCTGCTTCATATAATCTACACCGCCGAGCAGAGAAAGAATTGAACAAGGAATATATTTGCCAAGTCCGCGGGCATCTTTTTCAATCTGTAAAACGAGTTCGCGTGTTGGAGCTAGAATTAACGCGCGCGGCGCGCCATGCTTTCTTTTTTTATCTAACGGATTAGTAATGATGTGATTAAAAATTGTAATGAGAAACGCTGCGGTTTTTCCGGTGCCGGTTTGAGCTTGCGCTGTTACATCTTCTCCGGTTAACGATTTAGGAAGCGTTTCAGCTTGAACTTGTGTGCAATACTGAAATCCCAAATCGTAAACAGCGTGCAAAATATCTTTAGAGATGTTTAAATCTTGAAAGCGTGTTTTGCCATCTTTAACCTGTACTTTGAAAGAAGATTCATCCCACGGCTCTTGAGAAATTATTTGTTGAACCGGCTTCTCAACTTTCTTTCCTGTCTGTTCATGTTTTTCGTGACGTAAACGGTATTCTTCCCGTGTTTCTTTTTTATATGGTTTGCGGGGAAGCTGCGGCTCACCCGCTTTATCTTTTGTGTATGGTTTCTTGTTTCTTGGAGTTGAATGGCTTTCTTTAGCTTTTACTTCCGGACTTGAAACTTTTGGTTTTGGCTTGGTGCCAAATAGGTTTTTCAGCTTTGATGCGATTTTTTTGAGCAAGACTTACTTCTGGTTATTGATACACTCATTTATTTCAGTCCTAATATACGATTTAAACCTCTAAAGTAAGACCGCGGCGCTTGCCTTCCCAAAACACAACTTAAAGCAGACGTTCCGGCGGAACGTCTCTACAGTTGTAACTATTTTGTTACTATCAACAAAATAGCATTCAATGAATTCTTGGCTTGTTATACAAGATGTTTTTGCTTTATCAATTACTTTTCAAATGTTTCTCCAACGGAATAACCAAAAATTTCTTGCCTTTCTCTCGCGCACCAGCATTCTACTCCTTCTAAGAGATAACATACAATATAAATTTTGGGGACAGCTCATCAATTAATTCTTTTTTATGGCTGCTATAATTACGTTTATCTAGTGTTCTGCCTTGGATTTTAGCCAAAGGCATCCTTACCAATCTCTGCTTTATTAAGCACGCATTCCAATTTTGCACAAATAAGATTTCAACATGGGGAAGCACATCCTCATTTTGAAGTTTAAAATATAGAGCCCTTTACGGATCTTCGATCAAAAAAAACAACGTATAGAGGGGGAGATGAAACTATTAATTACAATTCTTTTATGGTTAATTAAAGTTGCACATTCAGAAAATTCGATTTTTGTGGTTGAGATAGTAATCCATACTGCTTTTCACTTTTGAGATTATGTTTTTGCTGGTACTATTTTATAAAAGCAGACGTTCCATCGGAACGTCTCTACAAAACCAAACCCCAATCCGAACAAACGAACCGGGGTTCTTTTATCTAAATACTAAAGTCTAACTACTATATACTGCTTTACTCTTTCACTTTCGCCATCAAATAATCTCTGTTCATGCGTGCAATGTTCTTAACGGAAATTCCTTTCGGGCATTCGGCTTCGCAAGCGTAAGTATTCGAACAAGAACCAAAGCCAAGTTCATCCATTACTTTTACCATTGCTTGCACACGCTGGTAACGCTCCGGTTGTCCTTGCGGCAGCAGAGCAAACTGAGAAACCTTTGCGCTCACAAACAACATTGCGGAAGCGTTCTTACAAGCCGCAACGCATGCGCCGCATCCAATGCATGCAGCCGCGTCCATTGATAAACCCGCATTCTCTTTTGGAATTGGAATAGCGTTGCCGTCCGGCACGCTGCCGGTATTAACGGAAATAAATCCGCCGGCTTGCTGAATTTTATC
>DAIEQT010000207.1 GCA_027347545.1 Ignavibacteria bacterium
TTTTAATAAATAGCCCGCAGATGACGCAGATTTAACGGATTTACACTGATAAATTATTGATTCATTAATTATGCGACAGCCTCCTTTGGGAAGGGTTGGGATGGGCTTATATTTCATAATTTTTCACCCGTTAATAATTAACTTTGTGGAGACCACAATGAAAAAGTTGTACAACATTTGTTCATATTTTTTGGTGATTATAATGGCAGCACAAATTTCTTTTGCTCAGAATAAAGAACGCAAAGACGTTCCGGAAAAATATAAATGGAATAATTCCATAATCTATAAGAACGTAGATGAATGGAACAAAGACAAAGAAACAATTCAAGCACAGATTGAAACGCTGAAATCGTTTCAAGGGAAAATGGGAAAGAACTCGGAGCTTTTCTATATAACACTTCGAATTTATTTTGATATTTATAAACTATACTACAAACTTTCCGATTACGCTTTCCGTAACGCTGATGAAGATTTGCGTATAAGTGCAAACCAATCTCTCAATCAAATTTCAACCACAATCGGTACAAAACTTGGCGAAGCGGCTTCTTTTATCAATCCAGAAATACTTAGTATGGATGCCGAGCGTATCAAGAAATACTTCGATGAGAAAAAGGAATTAAGCGAGTTCAAATTTTACATTAGCGATATTTTACGTCTTCGCGCACACACATTATCCGCCCGAGAAGAAGAAATATTAGCAAGCGCTGGATTAATTACCTCCACGCCGAGCGAGCTCCACAGCATTTTCTACAATGCAGAGAAGCCTAATCCAAAAATCAAACTATCTAAAGGCGAGCAAGTAGAACTAAACTCAGCCGCTTTTAACAAATATAGAGTAGTTCAGAACCGCAAAGACCGTGAGCTTGTAATGCGTTCTATGTTCGAGAACTATAAGAAATATCAAAATACTTTTGGCGCTAATCTAGCCGGAAAAGTCCACGGAGATTATTTCTACGCTAAAAATAGAAAGTATGAAACCGTTCTCGAAAGTTCTCTTAACTCCAATAACATTCCGGTTTCTGTTTATGAAAATCTGGTTAGCCAGATTCATAAAAATCTTCCAACGCTTCATCGCTTCTTAAAACTAAAAGCCAAGATGCTCGGTATTGATAAGCTTCATTACTACGATCTTTATGTGCCGCTTGTAAAATCTGTCGATTTCAAATACAATGTAGAAGAAGGGCAAAAACTATTACTTGATGTCTTCAAGCCAATGGGTGAAGAATATGTTTCAATAGTAAAAAAATCTTTTGATGAAAAGTGGATAGATTACATTCCTTCAACCGGAAAAAGAAGCGGCGCTTATTCTTCCGGCGCGCAGTACGATTTGCATCCATACATTCTTATGAACTGGACTGATGATTATGAATCAATTTCAACTTTGGCGCATGAACTCGGACATACAATGCACAGCTATTATTCCAACAAGAGTCAATCTTTTGTAGATGCGCAGTATGCCACATTTGTTGCAGAAATTGCATCTACTATAAATGAAACTCTTTTGAATAATTACATGGTTGAAAAAGTTAAAAGCGATGATGAGAAACTTTACTTGCTCGGCTCTTATCTGGATTTATTGCGCACAACAATATTCCGCCAAACTTCCTTTGCTGAATTTGAGTGGGAGATTCATAAGAGAATTGAAAAGGGTGAACCGCTTACAGGCGAAGACATGAGCAAAATATATTACGATATTGTTAAAACTTATTATGGAAATGATAGTGGTGCTTGCATAGTTGATGATTACATCGCTTACGAATGGGCACACATTCCTCATTTCGTAAACTACACTTACTATGTTTATCAGTATTCAACATCGCTTATCTATGCAACAGCTTTTGCAGAGAAGATTGTTCAAGAAGGACAGCCGGCAGTAGATAAGTTTTATAATATTCTGAAAGGGGGAAGTTCTGATTACCCGATAGATTTAATTAAGAAAGCCGGACTCGATCCGCTCTCATCTGAAGCATTTGATCTTACAATGGCAAAAATGAATAAAGTAATGGATCAGATGGAAGAAATCTTAAAGAAGAAGAAAAAATAAGCAGTTTAAACCCTTGAAGGTCTTCGCTCGACCTTCAAGGGTTAACAAAAATTTACTCAAACCACTCAACCGCAGGCGTTGTTAAAAAAACTTCAACCGGAATACCACCTTGCCCAACGAGCATTTTCTTTTGAGGTTTATACTGTTTGCTAAACGAATCTAATCCGGCTAAACTTTCTCTAACTCTTCCGCTTTTAACTTCAAGCGCAAAAATCTTTGAATTGTTCTGCAGTATAAAATCAACTTCTTTAGCGCCTTCGCGCCAGTACAACACTTTTAATTTAGTGCCGTTTGTTGCATTCAGCAAGTGTGAACCGACTGCAGTTTCAACGAGACGACCCCAGAAATCGGTATTTGCAAGCGCTTCCTTAAAGTTATATTCCGATTGAGAGGTAATAAGCGCGTTGTTCAAAGCTAAAAATTTTGGACTCGACGAGCGCTGGCGTATTTGAGAACCGGAATATTTTTGAAGCCCGGTTAGCATTCCGGCACCGGATAGAAGTTCTAAATAGTTTGCCAACGTTGTTGTGTTACCCGCATCATGAAGCTGGCCAAGAAGTTTTTGGTAAGAAACAATTTGAGATGAATAGTGAACTCCGAGCCGGAATAACTGACGCAGCAATGCTTGTTTGTCAATCCTTGTTAGAAGAAGAATATCTCTGGAAATAGTTGTTTCAATAAGCGAATCGTGAATGTATCTGGACCAACGTTCTTCATCTTTTATTAATTCAGCGGCACCGGGATAGCCGCCGAAGTAAATATATTGATCTAAATTCCAGCCAAATGCATCCCGCATTTCCGAAAAACTCCAATGGGAAAGGGGCACAAGCTCAAACCTTCCCGCTAAACTTTCTGTTAAGCCGTGTTGAATTAAAAGAGGCGCACTTCCTAAAATCAAAGCTTTCAAATTAGTCCTTGCGGCGGTGTCCTCATCCCATAGTTTCTTAATAACTTCCGACCAGCCGGTTACTTTTTGAATTTCATCAAGTACTATTATTGCGCCTTTGGAAGATCTTTTGGCAAGAACACGGGCTGTTTCCCATTGTTGTTCAACCCAGGTTGAGTTGTAAGGAATCGGTGAATCCGCCGTAACAAAATGATTCTCTATTTTTAAGGCGGATAAAACTTGATGCGCGAGTGTGGTTTTGCCGCATTGCCTTGGTCCGCTTAATACTTGAATGAACTTCCGTTTCTCGTTAAGCCGTTGCTGCAATTTGCCGAACTGAAATCTTGTAAACATGGTTAACCTCTTTACTCAATATATTGAGATAATTTACTCAATACGCTGAGTAAATTTACTCAACAGAAAATAGATTACCAAAAGAAGAATTTGAATAAATATCCGAGTGGTTTTAAGGAAGCGTTTGATCTTACAATGGCAAAAATGAATAAAGTAATGGATCAGATGGAAGAAATCTTAAAGAAGAAAAAAAATAAGTTTTGTATGAAATGAATAAGCTAAGAGCCCATTAATAAAACACAAAGATTATTGCCTCAATATTCTTTTAAGGGATTCTTCAACCATAGTGCTATCTAAAACCCCTTGACGGAGTATGGCTACAATAGGGCTTGACAAATCTGCCTTAATCTTGAGTTTTCCTTCAGCTAATTTTTTTATTAATTCATTTAAAGAGCGTGGGAAAACTCTATTACAATCAATAATAGAATTCCTAGTAAAATCTGAATAATCTTTAGGGGATAATTCTACCAAAGTTGATGGAGGATTGTTTGCATTGCGGATTTTCACTTTGGTAATCTGTGAAGAGGAACAAACAAGCAGTAATAATAAATCATCGGATGGATTTTGATTTAAAACAATGAAATAATGTGGTTCTGCTGAAGTTAGGGAATCGTCCTCAAAGTAGTAAACTGATCCAGATTTTAGTGTTCCTTTGATCTTAACTTCAGGAGGAATTTTCACTAGATTAGTTCCAGAAAGATTCCAATGTACTAAGTTCTTTCAAGAATTCAATTTTAGCTTCTTTTTCTTCTGGATTTAATTCATAGAACTTTTCTAGATTACCGCTAGGGTCTTCGAAAAAATCGATTAAATCCATTTTGATACGGGAAGTAATACCAAGCTTTAACTGCTCTTCATGTTTTTTCCACTCAGGATATTTATGGGTTAAATCAACCAGCTCAAAATTATCTTTAGAGCCAAGTTTAATCCAAACATAATTCAGTGCTTCGATTTCGGAAATAGATAACTCCGATTCATCAACTTTGCTAATTGGTTTAATATTTATTGCGGATTTTTGCGGTTCTAAAAACTTTGAAGCATATTCATTTTCAAGCGTATCCAGAAAAGTACTCATCTCAAGAATATCTTTTGTGCCGGATGCAACAGGTCCATAATTCATCGCATAATATTCGTCATTTGTAATAGTGCGGCCAAATTTCCTCAAATGGTAACGATCTGCAAAATAGATAAGTTTAAGAGCCTTTAGCTTATCTAAAGTGTTGTCTTTTTCTTTTTGAGCAAAAAACGTGAGAGATTGAGTGGCTTTTTTATAAGAAAAACC
This sequence comes from Ignavibacteria bacterium, assembly GCA_027347545.1. Classification (GTDB taxonomy): domain Bacteria; phylum Bacteroidota; class Ignavibacteria; order Ignavibacteriales; family Melioribacteraceae; genus Stygiobacter. Next base: position 4,567 of record DAIEQT010000207.1, read on the forward strand.
ATTTTCGTATAACATATATTTCTTTCTATCGTTTGTAACTTTATTATCGTTGATGGCAACAATAATTTTATCTGATGCTATATTATGGAATATTTAGCATAAAAAAAAGTTAAGGGATTGGTCTAACAGACATTCCGG
>DAIEQT010000218.1 GCA_027347545.1 Ignavibacteria bacterium
CCGCATTCATCAGCAACGTGGCGGTATTCAATATCAAGTTCAAAAAGAGTTTCAACATGATCGGAAACAAAGCTAATTGGAATAATCAAAAGATTTTTCTTTCCCTTGGCTGATAAGTCTCTGATCATTGCATCAGTCGCCGGCTCAAGCCATTTCATTGGTCCAACTTTACTTTGATAACACAAATGATGGGCATGTGAATTTTTTCGTGCTTTCATTACCGCATTAACTGTTTCTTTTATCTGAAGACTATATGGATCACCCTTCTTAACTAGACTAACCGGAGTTCCGTGAGCACTAAAAATTAATTGCACTTTCTCTCTAACAGGAGCCGGAAATTTTTCCAGAGTCTCATCAATACGCTGATTTATTGCAGCTACATATTTATACTGAGTCGGATAGCTCTTAATCAAGGTAATTATTTTCTTATCGCCGCTGTAATGCCTCATCCATTCGTTGTAGGAAGAGCCGGTAGTAGTAATTGAATAGTGTGGATAAAGGGGCAGCAAAATTATTTTGTCGTAATCTACATCCTCTACTTTATCAACAGCTTCTTGTGTAAGCGGTTTCCAATATCTCATCGCAGTGTAAACATCAAGTTCTTTGTGATAAAAGCGAAGCAGCTTCTGCAATACCTGCCGTTGCTCTTCCGTCCACATATTAATCGGAGATTTTCCGCCAATCAATTTGTATTCTCCAGCAACCTTTGGAGCTCTGCGAGATGAAATAAACTTTGCGAAAGTTTTCTGACCAAACGGAAGTTTGAAAATATCTCTATCGGAAAAGAGATTAAATAAAAATGGTTCAATGGCATCAAGAGAGTCTGGACCGCCAAGGTTAAATAACACTACTGCTATTTTCATTTATCACCTTCGCAATTAAACTGTTCTCGAATATCTTGCTTTATCTTCTTTGCGTTCGATGTAGCCATCGAAGTTCATGGCAATATTCCGAATAAGTAATCTTCCCATCTGCGTTACTTCTAATTTTCTGCTTGAAATTTTTACCAAGCCATCATCAATAAAATCTTTCATACCCTCAAGAGCAGAACCAAAATAATTCTCAAATTCTATCTTAAATGATTTCTCTACTTCAGTAAAATCAAGTTCAAAATCGCACATTACTTTTGTAATAACATGTCGTCGGAGAATATCATCATCAGTTAAATAAACTCCGCGTTCAATAGGCAAAGTTTGGTCGTTTAGCGCATCGAAATATTCTTTTTCTCTCTTCTTATTTTGTACATAACACTTTCCAACTTGACTAATGCTTGTAATTCCCATTCCATACAAATCTGTTCCGGCGTGAGTGCTGTAACCTTGAAAATTGCGGTAAAGTTTTTTCTCACGCTGTGCAATTGATAATTCATCTGTCGGTTTAGCAAAATGATCCATTCCAATAAAATCATATCCGGTGCTTGTTAGCTTTTCAATTGTCATCTTGAGTATCTGTAATTTATCTTCAGCAGAAGGAAGATCATCCGGATTAATTAGATTCATGTGCTTCTTCATCCAAGGTACATGAGAATAATTAAACACCGCAATTCTATCGGGTGAAATATCAATAGTTGCATCAACAGTTTTTGCAAACGACTCAATCGTTTGGAATGGAAGTCCATACATCAAATCCAGATTGATGCTCTGGAAGCCAAGCTCGCGAACCCAGCTAACAACTTGGCGCGTCATCTCTTCCGGTTGGATTCTGTTAACGGCTTTCTGAACATCATAATTAAAATCTTGCACGCCCATGCTGATACGGTTAAATCCGCCGTTACGAAGTGCAGTCAAATGTTCTTTTGTTAAACCGCGTGGATCAATCTCGCAGCCTTGTTCTGCATCGGTTTTAATTTCAAAACTTTGGTTGATAAAAGAAATCAAATCAGTAATTTCATCCGGATTAAGATGCGTTGGCGTGCCTCCGCCCCAATGCAGCTGCGAAACTTTTCTTCCGGTAGTTATGTAGGTGCGTAGAAGATCAATCTCGTTTTTCAAATATTTTATATACTCTTTAATCCTATCACGGTTGCGGGTGATGATCATATTACAGCCGCAGAAGTAGCAGAGAGTATCACAAAACGGTAAATGACAATAGAGCGAAAGCTCCGGTTGATCCACCAAATTATTCGTGCGGATTATCTCATCCAAATACTTTTCGGAGGTAAACGCCTCTGTAAAGTGGGGCGCTGTAGGATAGCTAGTATAGCGCGGTCCGGGCTTGTCATACTTTTTAATTAAGTCAATATCTATGTTTATCACTTTTACTCCGGTTTCAAGGAAAAAATCATTTCATTCAAAAAGAAATGAATAGCTTCGCTCAATTACTATTTATTTTTTGCGACAAATATTTTATAAAATTTGATAACTGCTTAGAAATATCAAGGCAGTCCATTTTTAGTTTTTCGTATTCCGAAAGACTTATGTATTCCAACTCAACTGCTACATTCAGCAAACTTCTTATTTCTCCAATAGAGCCTTTCGAGTAATATAAAAATTTAATAAAATCTTTATCACTGCCTCGTTCGAATCCTTCAGCAATATTGTTAAGTACTGAAATCGAAGCCCGCTGCAATTGATCTTTAAATCCATAATCTCTTAAATACTTTTGATTCTTAAGTCGATATAACACTAAGCATAGCTCTTTGGATTTCTGATATATCGGCAGTTCTTCAAAGGTTTTCATTTAATTTCTTTTTTGTTTCATTTCTTCTTTAAGTCACGCTTGCGTGACGATTTGTTCTAATGAAATTTTCTGCTTTCCTCTTTTATAACATCAACTAGGAATTTAGCTTTTGCTGGAGAAACATCCGGCAATATTCCGTGACCGAGATTAAAAATATGACCTTTATGTTTGCCGAATGATTTAAGAACATTGACTGCTTCGGTTCTAATTTTCTCTTCGCTACCGTATAAAACGGTTGGGTCTAAGTTCCCTTGCAACGCTACTTTCTTTCCAATCTTGCTTCTAACTTTCCCAATATCCATCGTCCAGTCCAAGCCAATAACATCTGCGCCGCATTCAGCAAGCTTATTCAGTTTATAGTGAACACCTTTAGCAAACACGATCACAGGTTCATCTTTACGTTTGATCTGAGAAATTATTTTTTCGATGTAACTAAGCGAAAACTCTTCAAAGTCTGCTGGAGAAAGAAGTCCACCCCAAGTATCAAAAATTTGAAGAGCGTTTGCACCGGCTTCTATTTTTGCGGATAAATACTCAGCTACTGCATCAGCAATTTTATCAAGCAACTTGTGTGCGGCTTCCGGCTGATTGTAAATAAATTTTTTAATTTCCGAGAAACTTTTCGAGCCGCCGCCTTCAACCATATAAGTCATCAGAGTCCAGGGTGAACCGGCAAAACCAATTAGCGGAACGCGACCATTTAGTTCCCTCTTTGTCATAGATACTGCATCAAGAACATATTTCAAGTCCTTCACTGCATCAATAGTTTTCAATTTGTCTATATCTGATGCTTTTCGAATCGGATCGTACAACTTTGGTCCTTTGCTTTCAATCATTTCTAGTTTCATTCCCATTGCTTCGGGAATTACTAGTATGTCTGAGAAAATTATAGCAGCATCAACGCCAATTAAATCCACCGGCTGAATTGTTACTTCGGAAGCAAGTTCCGGCGTTTTACACATAGTTATGAAATTAGATTTTTTGCGAACCGCTCTATATTCTGGCAAGTATCTTCCAGCTTGGCGCATTATCCAAATTGGAGTTCGCTCAACAGATTTTCCTTTGCAAGCTCTAAGAAATAAATCGTTTGTAATCTTTGTCAATTTTCCTCCGCTTACGCGATGTTTTGAGTTACATTAAAATATTTTTTGATTGCTTCTTCAACCCCACGCAAAGAAAAGAGTTCCGGAACTATGTTCACATTAATTCCATAAGCGTTTATTGCGGCTTCTGTAGTTTTTCCTATCGAACAAATAACAGCATTGTTAAAGTAGTTTTCAGCATCTTCAATTTTCAGCAGACTTAAATAGTTCCGGAATGATGATGGACTTGTGAAAACGAAAATATCCGGACGTTTGTTTTGAATCTGCTCTAACTCTTTACTTAAAC
>DAIEQT010000228.1 GCA_027347545.1 Ignavibacteria bacterium
TAACATTAGGCGCGCCACACACAACATTGTAATCTCGAGTGCCGTCACTTACTATGCACAGAGAAAGCTTATCGGCGTTTGGATGCTTCTTTCTATCCTTTACGAAACCAACAATCATGTTTGCAAAGTTCTTAGATTGATCAACAACCTCTTCAACTTCTAATCCGGCGTAAGTTATTTTCTCAACAATTTCGCCAGTAGAAATGCCGCTCAGATCAATGTAATCTTTTAACCAATTAAGTAAAATCTTCACTGTGTCACCTTTTTTGTTCTTCTTGGTGTCTTAGTGTCTTTGTGGCGAAGAAATTAGCCACAAGGCACAAAGACACAATTAAAATTGAGTCAAAAACCTCTTGTCATTATCAAACAAAATTCTGATGTCGTCAATTCCATACTTGCGCATTGCAGTTCTTTCTATTCCCATTCCAAAAGCGTAACCAACATATTTTTCCGGATCAATACCAACGTTTTTAAGTACGTTAGGATCAACCATTCCGCAGCCAAGAATTTCCATCCATCTTCCCTCTTTCCCTTTTGGTTCCCACCAAATGTCCATCTCTGCACTTGGTTCTGTAAATGGGAAAAAGCTAGGACGGAAGCGATACTTAACATCCTGCCCGAAAAATTGTTTTACGAATGCAACCAAAGTTCCTTTTAGTTCAGCGAAAGTAACATCAGTATCAACATACAAACCTTCCACTTGGTGGAATAGGCAATAGCTCTTAGCGCTTACTGCCTCGTTTCTGTAAACTTTGCCTGGCATAATTGCACGAAGCGGCGGCTGCTTGGATGTCATCAATCTAATTTGAACCGGTGATGTATGCGTTCTCAATAAAAATTTATCTGCTACAAAGAAAGTGTCTTGCATATCCCGCGCCGGATGATCTTCGGCGAAGTTCAAAGCGGTAAAATTATTATAATCGCTCTCTAACTCAGGACCTTCGTAAACTGAGAATCCTAATCCTTTGAAAATATTTTTTATCTCATCGAGAGTTTGCGTTATTATATGCTTGCTTCCAATCGTTTTTTCAACACCCGGCAAAGACAAATCAATGAACTCTTCTTTGTTAACTGCTTCACTTTCCAATTTTAGCTTCAATGCTTCAAAAGAATTATTGGTGTGATTTTTCAACTCGTTAACGGCTTTTCCGGCTTTTGGCTTTTCTTCTTTTGGAACATCCTTCAAAGAATCTACAATTTGAGTTATAAGACCTTTTCTGCTGAGATATTTTATGCGTAGTTCTTCGAGAGAAGCAAGATCGGTTACTTTGGAGAGGTCTTCATCAAAACTTTTGCGGGTTGATTCTATTCTATCTAACATTACTATAGTCCCGACAATTTAAAAAAATTCCCTCCCGAAACTTAAAATAGATTTCGAGAGGGATATAAATTAGTTAGTTGCAAATTTTACAACATCAGCAAAGGCTTGAGGATTTTCGACTGCTAAGCTGGCAAGTAACTTACGGTTAATTGTAACACCTTTTTTGTTCAAGGCATTTATCAATCTGGAGTATGTTGTACCGTTGATTCTTGCAGCTGCATTAATACGAACAATCCACAAACTTCTATATTCACGTTTCTTAAGTTTGCGATCTCTGTATGCGTGGACAAGACCTTTTTCAACGTGGGTTTTAGCAACAGTCCATACGTTGCCGCGGGCACCCCAGTAGCCCTTCGCCATTTTTAGTACTTTCTTACGTCTTGCTTTAGAAGCGACGTGATTTACTGAACGAGGCATTAGTTGTTTCTCCTATTATTGAAGCATTATTGCTACGCGTTTTTCATCAGCTTTAGAAACCAACAATCCTTTTCTCAAGTTTCTTTTTCTAGTACGAGACTTAGAAGTAAGGATGTGAGATTTGTAAGCCTTGTTTCTTTTGATTTTTCCGGAGCCGGTTTTGCGGAATGTTTTTGCAGCTCCTCTGTTGCTTTTCATTTTTGGCATTGATTCACCTATCTATTTTTTCTTTTTGCCTTTTGACGGCGCTAATATAGCGTGCATTGCACGGCCCTCAAACTTTGGTTCTTGTTCAACTTTTGCTACTTCGCTCAATCTCTCAATAAATTTTTTAAGAAGATTCTCTCCAATTTCCGTGTATGCGAACTCTCTTCCTTTGAAAATGACGGAGACTTTAACTTTATCGCCTTCTTCAACAAAATTTGCTGCGTGTCTGGCTTTAAAATCAAAATCGTGAGTATCGGTATTTGGATGTAATCTGATTTCTTTGAGAACACTTACTTGCTGATTTTTTTTCTGAAGTTTTTCTTTCTTCTGAAGCTCGTAAGCAAATTTACC
>DAIEQT010000313.1 GCA_027347545.1 Ignavibacteria bacterium
TACTCTAAACTGGCAGTTGAAGGTGATCATAGAAATGTGGAATATCTGCTTCTGCTTGGTTCTATTTACGATGCATCGCATTTCCCCGACTCCTCGGATGTAGTTTACCGTGCGGTACTTGCTCTCGATTCAACCAACATAACCGCTTATTTCAATCTTGCGCAAATTTCTGAAGCTAAGCGTCCTTCCGAAGCGTTGGCTCTGTACAAAAAGGTTGTTGATATTATTGGTCCGGAGTGGACTGTACTTGTTCGTATAGTTGATCTGAATGAAAGACTTGGGAACATTGATGCTACGATTTCTACAGTTGAGGAATTGCTGAAATTAAATCCAACCGATTTGAATTTGCAGAAAGTACTGATAGATTCTTACATCAAGACTAAGAATTTTGATAAAGCAATTTCTCTAATAGATGAATCTCTCGCAAGTTTTCCGGACGATCTAAATCTTGTGGAGTTCAAAGGAATCGCGCTTGTTCAAAAAGGGGAAATGAAACAGGCGCTTGGCGAATACATGAAACTCGTTAAGAATAAATCAATTCCTTTTGAAAATAAAATTCGAGTTGGACTTTCATTTTTATCTGCCGCGGAAAAGGATTCTACAAATCTGTTGTTAGCCAAGAGTGTTTTTGAACAAATCAATAAAGACACAACCGACTGGCAAGTGAAATCATATCTCGGCGAAATTGAAATCCGCCGTAATAATGAAGCCGCCGCAATAAAATATTTTGAAGAGGCAACTCAGCTTGCCGAGTGGAATCCGGATGTTTGGGTAAGAATGGGTGGACTTCTGTTTGACTCGCGCAAATACAAAGAAACAATTCATTTTATGGATCAAGCAGTTCAGAAATTCCCTAACAACTTTCCAATCAATTTGATTTATGGCTTGGCTCTTTCCCAGAACAATGATCACGAAAAAGCTAAAGAGATTTTGAAGCGCGCGTTAAACATCAATCCCAAAGATGTCAATGCTCTTGGAGCGCTTGGCTATACACTCAATCAGTTGAAGCAAGATGAGGAAGCTTTAATCGTTCTAAACAAAGCGTTGCAATACGATCCAAATAATCTGCAAGTGCTAAGTGTTACTGCGCTTATTCACGAAACAAACAAGAATTTTTCTTTGTCGGATTCGCTCTACGCTCACGCGCTTGAACTTGATTCTGCAAACGTGCTTATTCTGAATAATCTTGCTTACTCTTGGGCTGACCGCGGAATTAAATTGCAAGACGCGCTTAAGATGGCGAAGAAAGCTATTGAAGCGGAGCCGAAGAATTCTTCTTATCTTGATACGATTGGCTGGATATATTACAAACTGGGCGATTACAAAAAAGCTAAAGAAAGTATTGAAGCAGCTGTTAAGATGGAACTTGAAAACGCAACGCTGGTTGATCATCTTGGCGATGTGTATTTTAAGATGGGCGATAAAAAGAAAGCCATGAGCAACTGGAAAAAGGCTTTTGAGCTTGATGGAACTAAATTGGAAATAAAAAACAAAATTGAAAAAGGGGAGTTGTGAAAAAAATATTATTGATTTCTTTTTCGGCAATACTGCTGTTTCTGGTTGGTTGCACTGCAACAAAACCTTTGGAAGAAGAACAAACAATTTCTGCCGAGCGGATTGTTAAACGTCTTGAAGCAAACCGCCGGAAAATAAAATCGTTTGTTGGTAAGGGAACAATCTTCGTAATAACAAAAGAGCTTAACACACGCAGCAACTTTCAAGTAGAAATTAAAAGACCGGACTCGCTAAAAGTATCTTTCTTTGGTCCTTTCGGGATTGATTTGGCTTACTCACTAATCTCGCAAAGAGATTTTCAATTCTACGATGTAATCAACAATAAATATTACAAGGGGAAAGTTAGACCGGGAATCATCAAAGACTTGATGAAGATTAACATTCCTTACGATGAATTGATGGATGCCGTAACCGGCTCGGTAAACTTAACAAGGAAGCTTCGCATAGAACCGGTTGCCAATCAAAAAGATGACGGCACTTACGAATTGATTTATCCGGATTCAACGAACAACACAGTAAGCACAATTATAATTGATGCCAGCAATTTGCGTATCATCCAATACTTGATTTCCGATATGCGCGGAAGAGTTTCTTACCAAGCAGATTACGATGGGTTCAGAAAAGTTGACGATGTGTATCTTCCTTTTAATATCAGCATAAATGATAAGGCGAATGACCAGAAACTTAGAGTGGAATACAGAAGCATAGAATTGAATAAACTAACCGAAAAGTTAAAATTAGATATTCCGGATGATGCGAAAGTCACCGATCTATAAATATCTCTTCATATTAATTTTTCTATTCACTTCCGGTTTGTTCTGTCAAATCAAAGACAGCATAAAGCAGAAGAACCAACAGCTCCAATCAATTCGTGATGATATTTCCAATCTTGAGCGTGAACTGAAATCAAAATCGCGCAAAGAGCGCGAGTCGTTGCAATCTCTTGAAAATATTAACAAGCAAAATTTGCTCCTTGGCAAGCTTATCAACAATCTACTTGTTGAAGAAAAGCAAAAGGAAGAAGCAATTGGCGGGATTGAACAAGAAATCCAAACGATTGAAACACGGATTAAAAACCTTAAAGCTCAATACTCACGTTACATAGTTTGGTTTTACAAGAATTCCGGATTATCAATGTGGCGCTTCATTCTCGATGCAGAATCGTTCAACCAAGCTTTGGTGCGCTATCAATATTTGAAATACATCTCGCGCCAAAACAAAATAACTCTCGATAAACTTACGGCTAACAGAAACAAACTTTCCGGCTTGCAGAATAATTTGGAAGTAGAAAGGAAATCCAAAGAGATATTAGCCAACCAAAAATTGAAAGAGCAAGATGTTCTTGAAAAGAAGGAAAAGGAAAAGAAAGGGTTGATTACTATTCTGAAGAAAGACCAGAAGATGATTGCTGATGAGATTAACTTGAAGCGCAGAGCGGAAATTTTAATTAAGAACATAATCGCCAGGTTGATTGAAACGGACCGCGAAGCAAAGAAACGCTCGCTCGAAAGCAAAGTTAAGAATGAGAAGAGAGTAGCTTCCGGTAAGCTT
>DAIEQT010000330.1 GCA_027347545.1 Ignavibacteria bacterium
GAAAGGTAGTAAATTCATATTTCAACTGCCCACAGCTGTTTAGGTAGTTGTATGCTTCAAATTTATTTGCGGGGGTGCTAGTATAAAAAAACCTTACTTTTTCTCCGCAGCCAATTTCCTTTCATACGCCAAATCAATAATCATCTTCAGCATTTTTCTGTAGGAATAACCAGCATACTTTGCCGAGCGCATAAATCCGGCGCCTTCTTGTAAATCCGGATTTGGATTCACTTCCAGCACATACAATCTGCCATCATCTTTGGAAAGTCTCATATCAACACGTGCGTAATCTCTAACGCCAACAGCCCGGAAACATTGTATAGCCATTTTTTCTGCCTCAGCGCGCACTTTCTTGGTAAGTGGTGCCGGACAAATAGGGACAGTTTTATGATAAGCTTCATGAAATGGATCCCACTTAGCCTGGAAACTAACTATTGGATGTAGGTTCTTAGGCATCGCGGAAAAATCTATTTCGCTTATCGGTAATACCTTTATTTCTTTATCGCCAAAAACAGCAACGTTTAATTCGCGACCAACAATAAATTCTTCTATCAGTGCCGGCTGCTTGAACGAGTTGAAAACATATTCCACACGCTTCTTTAGCGCGTCCACATTGTACACAATAGAGTTATCGTCAATTCCAACGCTTGCATCTTCCCATGCGGGTTTAACAATTAACGGATAGTGAAGCCCAAGCCGGAAGGATTTTTTCATATCCTTTAAAATTTTGTAATGCGGAGTTCTTATTCCAAGTGTACTCAGAATTCTTTTGGTTAAAGTTTTATTCTGACAAGTTCCCAGCGCCATTGGCGGCGCTCCGGTGTAAGCAACGCCCATTAATTCCATTAAACCGGTAAAATGCATCTCCAAGCGGGGTTGATCGTTAAAAATCTCGACCAGATTAAAAACGACATCCGGCTTATTCTTATCATAATCCTTGATAAAAGTATTAAGGCTGTCCATTATGTTTAAGGTATAAGCCTCGTAGCCGGCTTTTTGAATTGAAGAGGCGATAAAGTCAAATTCGGAGATCGGGTCTGGTGCATCTAAGCTAAAATGGGGGGTAAAATCTACATTTTTCGATTTGCTTTTGGGCATTTGATAAATTTCGGGCATTGCTTCATTATAGACAACTGCTACTTTCATAATCCTCAAAATTTTTGAGCCAAACTAAACAAATTCGTTTTGCTATTCAAAAGTTTTATTATTTTTGCTCGAAGTAACAAGAGCAAGAAAATGAGTTTTTATCCTCAGCCCAACAAATATCAATGTGGACCTTTTGCGCTAAAGTATGCGTTAGTGATGCTTGGAGTGTTCAAGGATGAAGATCAAATAGGAATTATTTCCGGCAGCACTTGGTGGGCAGGCACAGATGAGTTTGGATTAACGAGAGCAGCACGGCGTTTCAATTGCAGCTTGAAACATTTTCAATCAAGCAATCCCGACGATGCACGCAGAATGTTAATTCAACATTTGAAGAAAGGATTCCCATGCATCTTGAGCGTAAAGAATTGGGAACATTGGTGCACTGTTGTAAGCTATCAGAAAGGAAAGTTTGTTGTTATTGATAGCGAGCTTGATAAAGTTGTTTCCGTTTTTACTTCTACAAAATTATTGAAGCGCTGGAAATATGTTGAAGATGAAACTGACATCGTGAGTTTTGATGGTTATGTACTGATTCCCAAATTCAAATTTTATACTCACGCACAATTCACTCCGGAGAAAGCTAAACTTTTGATGTATGATAAGAATGAAGACCTGGCTAATAAGTGGGACCAGTACACGAACGATTTGATTACGATTTGCAAACCGAGAACGAAACTAAGCCAGAACATTATTTCGTTTTCCGAATTTATGCGGCGTAACGAACAGAATTTGGTTAAGCGTGTTGCAAACTGGCATGGCGAGCCAACGTTCTCAGAGCTTAAAAAAATTCTTTCCAACATGAAATTCGTTGCAGAAGTGTATGATCTGATAATTCCGGAAGATGAAGAAAAGCGTGCAACAATTGATATTACTTCTCTGCTTATGATGTACGCTTGCGGCAAATATGGAATGAACGCGATTTACTAAAGCAATTGAGAATGGATAATTGATAATTGAGAATTCTTAAAATACTTTGTGCCTTTGTGTCTCTGCGGTGATTATTTCCTTTGAATAATCCCAAAATAAAATCTGATTGACAATAGCAACAATTAAGAATTGATTTATGAAAAGGCATCCACAAATACTTAAGAAAGAAAAAACGGCTCTGCTTGTAATTGATATTCAAGAGAGAATCCTTCCGGTTATTCATGAAGTGGAAACTGTTGTCGCCAATACCTTAAAGTTGGTAAATGGATTTCGCGTTATGAATGTTCCTATTTACTACACCGAACAATATCCAAAAGGGTTAGGCGGAACAGAAACGCGCATTAAAGAAGCATTAGGTGATTCTAAATTGTATGAGAAGCTGAGTTTTAGCTGTTTTGGCGCCGGCGATCTTTTTGATGAACTAAAGCAAAAAGGAATTGAGCAGGTTGTTGTTTGCGGAGTCGAATCTCACGTTTGTGTTCAGCAGACTGTTCTGGATTTGCTGGCAAACGGTTTTCAAGTTGATGTTGCTGCCGATGCCGTATCATCGCGTAGAAAATTTGATTACGAAATAGCACTCAATAGAATGCGTTCAAACGGTGCTGAAGTTACAGTAACGGAATCAATCTTGTTTGAACTTCTTAATGTTTGCGGAACCGATGAGTTCAAAGCTGTATCCAAATTGGTAAAGTAAATGTTTGATAATCCCTACGCGTTTATAAGATGGATTGCAATTTTAAGTGGAATCGCTTTGTTGATATACCGCTTTCAGCTTCTCCAAGAATTGATTAACATCTTTTCGAAAAAGAAGAATGCTAATGATGAAATTCAAAATAAAGTTGATGAAATTCTAGATAGAAGTAGAAAACAACCGAATAGGAATGACACAAATAAAAACTGAGTAAACAATTCTCAATCCGCCAAATAAACATGGCGGACAAGTTCTCAATTCTCCATTTCTCGCCTCGCTCAACACGAGCCTGCCTTGCCGGTAGGCGAGTCGGAGCGGGTCAATTTTTTAGGGTATTCAAACAAAATTAGTTTTCCACAATATCTTTCCGCTTCACTCCAAGAATTAATGATCAGTTCAAAGCCGGCAATTGCGCATGTTGGCATATCAACTACCGGCTGATTCGATAGCAGATTTGCAAAGTTTGAAATGCCTGGATTGTGTCCGAACAAAAACACAGTCTCGGCTTCATCATTTATTTCGTGAACAACTTCTGCCAAATCACGCATAGCCGCTTCATAGATGCGCGCATCACTTAGAATTTTTTCGGACGGATATTTGTATTGTGCGGCGAAAATTTCTGCAGTAGAAAAAGCCCGTGTTGCCGGACTGCTGATGATTAAATCCGGATTTACATTTTTTGATTGAAGCAGCTTTGCCATCTTTGGCGCATCTTTTATTCCGCGTTCATTTAGCGTACGTTCAAAATCAGTTTGCGATGGATCATCCCAGCTTGATTTGGCGTGGCGGATAAGGTAGAGGTATTTCATGCGAGTTGAGGAATTGTTGTTATGTTAGTGAATCGAGTTGTTGCTGAAGCAAAGCTAAATTCTCATTCTGAATATCTGAAAAGGTTCTCTGTGCGTAATCAGTAAAGAAATTATGCTGCGAGACGAACTCAATTGATTTAATCAGCCATTCGCTTTCGGTTAGTTTTCTTCTAAAGTAATGTTCAAACTCTGTTCTAAATAGATTGTTGCGATCTATAAAAGATTTTCTGCCGAGATGGCTTAAATCTGCATCACACATAATTTTTTCTAACTTGTTCTTCGGATGCTGGGGCACTTTAGTAGCCAAAATGCAGCCTAATATCTTTTCAATTTTTGCGGCATCATAGTTCTCGTTGGTTAAAAAATTGCTTGCAAACATTGCGCTTATTTCTTCATGTCCGGTGGTTTTCTCAACGTAACCTAAATCATGAAACCAAGCGGCGATTGTAATCATTTCAAGCTCTTCCGGAAAGGCTAATTCACCATGCGCAATTTCGATTACAGATTGCACAACCTCTCTTGTATGCTCGAGATTATGATACGAATTGTACTTGGGCGATCTTTCCAAGAGCATCTTGCATGAATATTCTTCGGCAAGTTGGATAATCATCAGCTATTTGCTTGGTTTGTTATACTCAAAATCAATAATTATTTAGTCATATTCTACTATAAAATCTTTATTGTGATTAATGGCAGCAATCAACGTCTTGACTTTCTGTCTTTGCCGTTGGGTATTCAAATTTGGGGCTGATATAAGGTATGCCGAGATTTAATCCGCGGAGGATAAACAGTATAGCCAAAATTGCCGCAAAGGTAGGAATGAGCTTGTTGATTTTAGTCCGCATATTAAAATTGATGACTTTGCCGAGCATTGCTGTTGCAAACATTATTGGTGTTGTTCCAAGACCAAACAGAGCCATGTATAAAGCGCCTTCAAGCCAACCATTTGTAGAAACAGCTCCGGCTATTCCAACGTAAACAAATCCGCAAGGAAGTATTCCGTTTAACAAACCGATTGTTAAAAGTGAACGGTTGGTTCTTTTTCTTATTAGCTTGGAGAAATTTGTTTTCAGAAATTTTACAATGACAACATAGATACTGAGTTCCGAAACGAGGGTTTTAATTTTGCGTGGAATTAAAACGTAGAGCAGAATCAAAGCTCCTATTGCAATTGAAACATATTGCTGCAAACCAAAAAGGATTAACCTGCTGCCAAATAATCCGAACAATGCACCGAGGACAGAGTAAGTTATAATTCTTCCCAAGTTATAAAGCAGTCTCCCCAGAAAAATCTGAAGTTTACTTTCGCCCAAAACCGGAAGTGCTAAAGCAATCGGTCCGCACATACCAACGCAATGTAAACTCCCAACAAACCCAACTATAAATCCGGTCCAGACTTCCATTAGTTCACCATTATAAGCTTTTCATTGTAGTATGAATTTCCCTTTGCGCTCCAATCAATTTTAATTTTCCAAAAACCTTTCTCTAAGGAAGCCGAAGAAATTGATTGCAAGTTAGAATCATTTGGCGAAACGGCAACTGAAAAATCTTTATGTCTATCATTTGGTCGGTAAAGAAAAATGTTGCCGGAATAATCCGCGCTGCTAAATATTTTTGGGAAAGAAAAATCTATGCTGGAAGAAGCTACCGAAATATCAATTTGTTCCGGCAAGTTTTGTGTTCTATTGATCTTATCTATCTGTCCTTGATATTCAATTCCTTTGGAGTAATAATTTTCAGTTTCAAGACTAACATCTTGATTCATAAAAATGAAAACCATTACCAAAGTAACTACAACAAATAGAGTGTATGTTACTGCTATTCCGAAACCCCAGTTTAATTTTAACTTCATTACTTAACCTTTCCTAAAAAAGAAGTATTAATCACATCCAAAATTTTGTTGCCGGATTTAACCGCAATCTTGATTGGCGTCTTCAAATATTTAATTTCGCTTTTGGGAAGTATAACTAAAAATTTTGCTTCGGTAACACCTTGCGGCTCAACCGCTAAGTCTTTTCCAATTATTACAATCTCACCTTTTACGTTTTCTAATTCGAGCGAGACGCCAAACTTGTTGAATGTTTTGTTTACAACTTTAAGATCGTAAAAGTTACTAAGCTTTTCGCCAGGCTGTTCCTGGAATAACATTCCCGGAGTTCTTAAGATGCTCAATTCAACTTGTGTTCTGTTGATGAGTAAGAACGAAATTAACGTAACTAATATCAGCAATACCATTGTATA
>DAIEQT010000358.1 GCA_027347545.1 Ignavibacteria bacterium
GAGTTATAGATGAATATCTTTTACAATCTTAAATTAGTTAAAAATAATATTGTGCTTTGATTGAAAAGATGGAATAACCAGCAGTCGTAGAATTTATTGTAACGCCGTAGCTTGTGCTTAGTCCAACTGTAATTCCTTTCATCTCCAAATCGCGGAAGTCCAATCCGGCGAGCAAAGAAAATGTACCGCCAAACTCCCAAATGTTTGTATCGCCGAATGTTCTGTCGTTAAGAACAAGAATGCCGGCGGTTTCTTCAATGAATAATTTTTTATAAAGCGGTTGATAGATTACACCTTTGAGCGTGTAGTAATTTAGGAAAGGATAATATTTGTTAGTGCGGTTTTCGGGCAGAAAATATTCAGTCATTCTTGCGTGAGTGTAGCCAAGCCGGAAAGAAACAACTTCGCTAAACCAAAGTTTAAAATCTGTTGAAAGTGAACCGCTTAATGCTGAAACGCTTGGCGAGTTTCCGTGAATTGATCCGGTTCCAAAAGAAGCACCTACACTTGTAAATTTTACTTGAGAGAAACTAAAACTAGAAATGATAGCTAGTAGAAGAAATATTTTAATTGTTGTTTTCATTTGTAATGCAATGCCAGCCAAATTGTTTTTTGAGTTTTATCGGTTTCTTCAACTCTATGTTTTTGATGCGCCGGGATTATCAAGTAATCTCCTGAAGAAAGGGAAAACAAATTTCCGTCATCACATAAAATTTTTGCGCTTCCACTCATTAACATAACAAATTCGTTTGTTTTTTGGTCATACCAAAAATTTGGTGGAGAAGCATGCCCGTCCGAAATAATTCTTTCCACAAAAAAATCTTTGCCTTCAAGAATTTTTTCGAAAACTTCTTCCGGCAAGTTTTGCAGAAGCTCTGCAAAGATATTTTTCTTTTCTGCAATCATAGGCTTACTTTTCGTAAAGACGCGCCACGCTTGCCCCGTGCATTTTACGCATAGGCGTCAACTTAATTTTGGTAAATGAATTCTTTAGAACACAATATGTTGTAAAATTGAATTAGAATTCCGGTGTTCGGGCGTACTCATTTATAAATACATCATCCCTAAAGGGATTTTAATTCAATGGTGATATCTCGTTACTATAAATATTTATTCCCTAACGGGAATGGCTGTTTATCATCCCGGTAGGGATGAGATATTTATAGAAAGAGGAACGAAAAAATAAATAAACCCCTTTTAGGGGTGACATATAAAAAATCTTTTTTATAGTACGAAATCAAAATAATTATACCGATTTGTTTTGAGAAACTAATCGTTAAGTTGACGCTAATGCGTGCATTTTACGGGGGCAAGTCTCTACATTTAGTTTTTGAAAGCCGCAAAATCGCCACCGGATGGATTTTGGAATAAGCGCAAACCAAACTCCGGCACAATTGCCAGAATGTGATCAAAAATATCTGCCTGCGCGTCTTCGTAATCAACAAAATTTGTTTTGGTTGCGTAAGCATAAATTTCAATTGGCAAGCCATCCGGACTTGATGGCAATTGCCGAACCTGGAAGCTAAACTCTTTGCTGATATCGCTTCGGTCTCTCAGGTATTCAATCAAGTAAACTCTAAAAGTGCCAATGTTTGTAAGTCTTCTGCCATTAACAGAAAGTTCATCGCTGATTTTATTTTCTGTATTAGATTGCTCAGTCTCAATCCGTTTTGTTCTTATGTATTCGGAAATCAAACGGATGTTCTGAAAACGGTTCAGCATTTCTTCCGAACAAAATTGAATTGACGATTGATCAATAAGTACAGCACGCTTAATTCTTCGCACCCCTGATTGCTGCATCCCGCGCCAGTTCTTAAATGTTTCTTCAATCAATTTATAAGTTGGAATGATTGTAATTGTTTTATCAAAGTTTTGCACTTTAACAATCATTAGAGAAATATCTATCACATCACCATCAGCTCCAAACTTCGGAACTTCAATCCAATCGCCAACATGCACCAAATCGTAAGAAGATATTTGCATGCTCGCGATAAAATTTAGAATGGTATCACGGAAAATCAAAATTAGAACAGCAGTAAACGCGCCAAGTCCGGTTAGTATTGACCAAACAGTTTGCCCGAAAACTATTCCAATTATCAAGACAGCCATAAAAGAATAAAGGACAATCTTAATAATCTGAATATAGCCTTTTATTGGACGCTCTTTGAATTTTTCAACCCGGTCGTGTAATTCGATTACAGCACTAAGTACTGCTCCAATTGCAAGAAAAATTACAAGAACAAATAAAATTGAGAGCAGCTTGTCAAGTTCTTTTTCGGCATTTGGAATAAGACTGGTGAATTGATAAATAATAAACAGCGGCGCCAGATAAGATACTCTTCTCAAGAATTTTTTAGATAAAAGAATGTCATCTATCTGTGTAACAGTTTTCTTAACCAAGCTCCTCAGAAATCCAAATACAATTCCGCGCAGAACAAAGTAAGAAAGTATTGATAATGCGAGAAGAATGAAGAACAACATTGTATCTGAAATCCAGGGAAGAGTTTGCAGCCATTTAATAAACTTTTGAAACATAGCTCATCAATTTTTTGTTAATCAAAATTACAAAAAAGTTTTCGAAGTGATTCTTACTCAGTTTAACCAAATTATTATATTGCGGTTGAGAAAGGGAATTGTATGACTGAGAAAAAAAACTTTAACGCTTACATCGCATTGTTTTCTATATACATTATTTGGGGAACAACTTACCTAGCAATTCGAATTGGAGTAACCGATTTACCGCCGGTCTTGTTTACAGGTTTTAGATGGTTGGTTGCCGGTCCGCTTTTCATGGGATTGCTTCTTCTTCGTAAATATAAACTACCTACAAAAAATGATTGGATTCATCTTGGAATTAGCGGCTTACTTTTACTTGGCGGCGGTAACGGACTTGTAGTTTTTGCCGAGAAATGGGTGCCAAGCGGATTAACAGCATTGCTGATAACCACAACTCCATTCTGGGTTGTAGGAATGGAATCTCTTTTACC
>DAIEQT010000368.1 GCA_027347545.1 Ignavibacteria bacterium
GTTGCGCTTCCTCAGTTTACCTCTTGCTCGCCGGGATGGGTAAAATTCTTAGAGCATTACTATCCGGAGTACATTGATAATCTTTCAACAGCAAAATCTCCGCAGCAAATGTTTGGCGCGTTGATAAAAACTTTCTACGCAGAAAAAGTCGGCGTTAAACCGGAAGACATTGTTTCGGTTGCTGTAATGCCTTGCTCTGCTAAAAAGTTTGAATGCAACAGACCGGAAATGAATGACAGCGGCTACAAAGATGTTGATTACGGTTTGACTACGCGCGAATTAGCAAGAATGATTAAAGAAGCAGGCATCAATTTACCGGAAATGCCAAAAGGTGATTTTGATTCTCCGTTTGGCGAAGCTTCCGGCGCCGGATTAATTTTTGGTGCAACCGGCGGCGTTATGGAAGCAGCCATTCGTTCCATTTATGAATTTGTAACCGGTAACAAAGCTGAAGATGCGTTTGCCAATGCTAATGTTCTTCCGGTTCGCGGATTTGAAGGAATAAAATATGTTGAACTTCCTCTAGGCGAAAAATTTGGTCCGGTTCCGGCTGTAATCAAGCACTTAGTTCCTAACTGGGATTGGCTAAAGGGTGTAACGCTTAAAGTTGCAATTGCTCACGGGACAGCAAACGCAAAGAAAATTATGGATGATATCAAAGCTGGCGGAAAATTCTCTGAGTGTCATTTCATAGAGTTCATGGCTTGTCCTGGCGGATGTTTAGGCGGTGGCGGTCAGCCAATTCCAACTACACCGGAAATCCGTAAGAAACGCGCTCAAGCAATTTATGCTGAAGATGAATCGCTTGAAATGCGTAAAGCTCACGATAATCCTAACGTAGTTAGATTGTATGAAGAATTTTTGACAGATGGTCCTTGCGGACATCGATCTCATGAATTGCTGCATACACACTACGTAAAACGTGGAAGATATATTGCTTAAGCAGTTGAAGGGACTCGGTTAACCGGGTCCCGTTATTTTGGGTCAAGTTAATTTACTTTCTTGTACAGTTGGCTTATATTGAATTCATATTGCATGGAACTTTAATTCATTTGAGATAGATATGCTTTCTCTTGTTCCAGATTGGGCGCAGTATTATGGTGAGTTTTGGAGGGCAATACGCGTAAGAAATTTGTGGTTCATTAAATTGCGCTACGCTGCGGTAATAATCTTAGCTGCGTTTTTATTGACCGGTGAATTCCTTCTAAACTTTAGGCTTACTTTAACACAAGAGCAAGCAATTACAATTATTACACTGGTTATTCTTCTTTACAATTTAATAATTCATAAATACCGCTTGAAGATTGGCGTAGATCCGAATAAGTTTAACTGCCTTCACACTTCTTTAATCATGATTATTCTTGATTTAGCAGCGCTTCTGCTTCTAGTTTATTTTACAGGATCAATAGACTCTCCCCTTTGCATGCTCTTTGTTTTTCATATGATAATAGGCAGTATGATTTTACCCGGCTATATTGTGTATTTGGCTGCCGGAGTAATTTCACTTTCTTTTGCCGCAATTATAGCCCTCGAACACAATGCAATTATTTCAAACCATAGAATTTCCGGTATCATTAACAGCATCTCCCATCACTCTACGGAATATGAATTGATATTCGTACTTACATTTTCTTTTATGCTGTTTGTTAGCGTGTATATTACTAATAAAATAGTCAGACAATTATTCCAGAGGGAACAGCAGCTTAGGGAATCACTGGAAAAGTTGAATGAGGCTGAAAACACGAAACAGCGTTATACTCTTGGTGTTGTTCACGAAATTAAAACTCCAGTTGCGGCTGTTAAATCAATTATTGATCTAATGCTTGGAAGCTATGTTGGTCCGCTTACTCCTCAGGTTGAAGAGAAACTTTTGCGGGCAAGGCTTAGAAGCGAAGAAGCACTTTTGCTTATTAATGATGTTTTACA
>DAIEQT010000372.1 GCA_027347545.1 Ignavibacteria bacterium
ATTGTTTTGGCACTATTTAATCGAATATATAAAGTCTGATTACGTAATGATACAGTATCAGACTAAAATGAGTTCTTCAATTCACATTTAAAGAACTACAACAAAGAATCATTTGATGATTTTTACTTTCGCGTCATGAGCCAATGTGTATTGTCCTTCAACAATTACATTTTCACCAGGTTCAACACCGCTTAGTACTTCGATAAACTCATCGTTCTGTTCACCCATTTCAATGTACTTCCATTTTGCAAGTCCATCTTCTACAACAAAAACCAACGGACGCTTATCTCTAACTAATAAAGCTTCTTTTGGAATGAGAACGCGGTTCTGAAGATTGGTTGTTTCAATGTTTACCTTTACAAACATGCCGGGTTTCAATTTGTTTGATGCATTCTGAATTTGAATTGTGACCTTGCATGTTTTTGTTTCTTTATCAATGTATGGACTAACATTTACAACTTTCCCTATGAATGCTTGCCCCGGGACAGATGGTATTTCAATCTTAGCACTACCGTTTATATTAATCCTGGTTACATCGCTTTCTAAAACACCTACATCAATCCTCAATGCTGAGTTATTAAATAGTTTACAAAGTTTTTGTCCGGAGTTAATTCTTTGTCCTTTAACCAAATCAAAATCTCCGACTACACCATTAAAAGGAGCCATAATTTTTGTGTACTCAAAGTTAAGTTTAGCTCGTTTGTAAGAATTGATTGCCGCTGTCAATCCACTTTTATTAAGTACAACTTCTTCCCTCTTAGCTCCGGAAAAGAGTAGTTTCATATCGAGTTCATCTCGTTGTTCGTTGTATTTTTGTTCGTCTAACTTTCCAGCTTTATAGTTTGCTTCCAATCTATCAATCTGTTTTTGTATTTCAACTGCTTGCGGATTTTCAGTTTTATCGGCGGTCATCTCTTTCATCAAAAAACCGTATTCAATCCTTGCATCGGTAACTTTTGCTTTGGCATCAGTTAAGGCAAGTTCATATTCTCTATCATCCAGCCCAATTAGTAAATCTCCTTTGGTTACAGATTTACCTTCAAAGATGTTCAGATTATTTATTATACCGCTTACTTTTGCCGTAACTTCCAATTCCTCTGATGCACGGACGATTCCATTCGCGTTTACATACAGAAGCAAATTTCCTTTGATAATTGGACTCGTTTGTACATCAAAAACAACTTCATCGAGTTTATCATAGTTTATGTTGGATTGATCTTCGACTTTATCGGTAGTATTGCCCGGAATAAAAGCCCAAAGCACCACTCCGGTTACAATCACAACAATTAGAATTACCATCCATGTTTTAATTTTCATTCGACCTCCGAACTAATAGCACACAGATTGAACAGATCAAACTGATCTAAACTGATTTTTTAATCTATTTTCGTAAATCTGCCTTTTTATTTGTGCTGTTTTACCAAAATTTAATAATAGACCAACTTCAATTTCAGTAGCTTTCAAATAATTCAACAATTGAGCTTCATGTTCGGGAATTAAACATTCAGCCGCTTTTAATTCAATTATTACTTTATCTTCTACAATTATATCAGCGAAGTATTCGCCAACTTTTTTCAACTTATAATAAACTTCAATCGGTTTCTGTTTGCAACAATTCATCCCGAATGAAGCTATTTCAATCATCATTGCATTTTCATATACCTTTTCTAAAAAGCCAAATCCAAGATCATTATAAACATTATAGAAAGCTCTAATAATTCTATCGGTAATATCCTTATGTAAATATTCCATCTGTTCTTATCTGTTTAATCTGTTAAACCTGCCCGTCCGGCAGGCGGGTCTGCGTCCCATTTCTCTTCTCAAACTTTTTCTTAGAGAATCTTTCCGCATATGTATAAAGTACAGGTATTATAAGCAATGTTAAAAATGTTGATGAAATTAATCCACCGCTAACCGCCAATGATAATGAAACACGAAGCTGTGTTGCGGCGCCAATGCCAATCATCATAGGAATCATACCAAAGATTACAGTAAAGCTATTCATTACAATCGGTCTAAATCTATCTTTACCGGCGGCTACAATCGCATCGTGAATGGATAAACCTTCTTCCCTTTTCCTAATAATAAACTCTACTTTTACAACAGCGTCATTATCAGCAATACCAACAAGAATAATTAAACCCATAAGGGAGATAACGCTAATGCTTTCACCAAAAACATAAAGCAAAAGAATACCGCCTATTAGTCCAAGCGGAACGGAAAATAATATTACAAATGGGAATACAAGCGATTCGAACTCCGACGCAAGCACCATGAACATTAATAATACCGAGATTATTAGAGCAATGTACAACGCTGAAAACGCGCTGTTAATCTCTTCGTTAACTCCGCCAACGGTTATTATTTCTTCTTGAGCTTTTGGAATACCGGAAATAACTTTTTCTATTTTCTTAATAACTTCATCCAGATCAGCATCCTCAAGCGAAGCATAAACGTAAAGCGTTCTAGATTGATCTTCGCGCCAGATTTCGTTGTAATTGAATCCGAATTGATAATCTACCAAATCCTTCAACTGTACTTTGGAATTTCCACTCTGGACATAATTTGAAAGTACTTTTTTAAGATCGTCTCTATTGCTCTCCGTCGTCCTTAGATTGATTCCAACCTTTTTATCAAAATCCGAGAAGTAAGTAGCAACATTACCTTTAACCAAATTAACAATCTGGTTTGCCGCTGTGCTGACATTAATCCCGGCAGCCAAACATTTTTCTCTGTTAATAGAGATTGTGTACTCCGGCGTTCCTCTTTCCAAGCCAATTCTTAATTCTTTAACTCCCTCAATCTTTGCTTTATTAATTTCTTTGACTACCGTTTCAGCTTTGTTAAATGCTTTGTCCAAATCTTTGTTCTTTATCTTAACCGCAATATCATTTTCCGATGGATTAATAAGAAGTGAGTAGGAAGTTTTAATATCCTTGAAAGCATACTTGATTCCTTTAACAGAAGAAAAAGTTTTTCTCAAAGCGGAATGAACATCGTAGTAGTTTTCATACGAATCCAGTTTAACAACAAGATTTGTTTTGTTAACACTGATTTGTTCTTTGTTCATAAAATCAAATTCGTTAACGCGACCGATGTTGGAAACCACGGCTTTTACATGAGGAACAGCATGCACGGCTCTTTCAATTTTGGATGTTAATTCCGCGTTGCCTCTTAAAGATGTACCGGCCGGATATTCAAGATCAATAATAAATTCTTCTGCAGCTCCTTTGGGAATGAACTCTTTTTTCATGTCTATTGCAGCGAGAGCAGTTATAACAATTAGTCCGCCAGTAATTAGAAGAACCTTCTTTTTATTATTAAGAGACCATTCAAGAAGCAGTTCATACTTTTCAATAAGATACTCAAGGAATTTATCCGAGCGCTTAAAGAAGAATTCCAGTCTTGGTTTAAGCAGTTTGCCAATCTCCAGATAAACAATTGCAAAGAGATACACAAAAGATTTGAATACCAACTTAAAGGGGAATTTTATCCAGTAGTATATTTTTCTGAATAAACTCATTCTTTCCGGTTTCGTAATTTCCAGAAAGCCGCTAGAATATTTTGTTGGATTGCTAATTAGACGGAAGCTTTCTCTGCTATCGAGCATAGGGATTAGCGTAAGCGCTGTTATAACAGAAGTTGCTAATGAAAATGCAATTGCGAGCGATTCATCTCTAAAAAGTTCGCTGACAATTCCTTTGATAAATATTAAGGGAAGGAAAACCGCGATTGTTGTTAAGGTTGAAGCCACTATAGGCATCGCTACTTCTTTTGTTCCTTTAATTACAGCAAGCCGGTTATTTAAACCCATCTCGCGGTATCTGGTGTTATTCTCAATTACAATAATCGCGTTATCGAGAAGCATACCTACACCTACTGCAAGTCCGCCAAGAGAAATGATATTAAAGTTAATATCGAAAAGGTAAAGAAGAAGTATCGTTATTATTAACGATGCCGGAATTGTTACACCAATTATTAGAATATGCCTAATGTTTGCAAGAAAAAAGAAAAGCACAATAACTGCGAGTATTCCACCGTAATAAATTTCTTGCTTTACGTTGCTAATCGCGTTTTCAATAAAGCCAGATTGATCGCTTACAATTAACAGACTATAATCGGGATAATCTTTTTTTAATGATGAGATTGTTTCTTTAATTGCTTTGGATATTGTAACTGTGTTTGCATCAGGCTGTTTATAAATAAGAATACCAACGCTTTCATTTCCGTTAAAGCGAGTTAGGCCTTCCCGTTCTTTGAAGTTCTCGACTACTTCCGCTATGTCCTCAACTAAAATTGTGCTGCCGTTACTATTCTTTTTTACAACTGTTCTTTTAATATCATCTACAGTTTTGTACTCGCCTAGTGTTCTTAATGAATAGCGGAATAATCCCTTCATTATTGAACCGGCGGGCATGTTTAGGTTTGCGCCTTTTAACGCGTTTGTTACTTCATCAAAAGTTAGATTTAGAGAATTTAGTTTCACCGGGTCGGCTTTGATTAATATTTCCCTTTCTAATCCGCCGGTTATTATTGCTTGAGCAACACCTTCTATCTGCTCAAGCCGCCGCTTAAAAACTACTCTTCCGGCTTCTTTTAATGTGATGAGTTTCTCGATGTCAGCTGGATCGGAAGAATGATCAACATACTTGATGCTGGATTCTGGATACTGGATATTAGTTACTGGATGCTGGATGCTTGATGCTGGATTTGTTTTCTCTGGTTTTCCGTTTTCCGTTTTTCGTTTTCCGTTTTTCGCAGTAGTTAACACGAGAGTAAGAATAGGTGAGGATGATGGATCCGAGCGAATGATTGTTGGTCTGCCGGCTTCTTTGGGTAAAGCAAAGCTCATGTTGTCTAGCTTTTCTCTTAGCGAAAGCAGCGCAAACTTCATGTCCGTTCCCCAAACAAAATCTACGGAAATAACAGAAACGCCCTCTTTAGAAACCGAAGTTACTTTCTTTACACCGGTTACCGTACCTACAGCGCTTTCAAGCGGTTCGGTTATCTGCTTTTCTACTTCTTCCGGCATTGCGTTCGGATAGGTAGTCTGAATCATCAAATGTGGGAGATTAACGTTTGGTAGTAAGTTTACACCAAGATTGCTAAAAGCAAAAATGCCAAGTAGTGAAACAGCAATAAAGATTACTGTTATTGTTATTGGGCGGCGGATAGATATCATATATTAGTAATTTTTATTTAAAGAAGATACTTTTCTTCATCAAACGGTTCTGCCTCTAGAGATAATAAGTCTGATTGTCGTCCTGAAAACACTATTTTCTTGTGTATATGTTTTAAAAATATTTCTTACGCAAATGAAGCTCCCCGCCGCAAGCAGCGGGGTATCAAATTACTGGAATAGTGTTAATTGTGTTTCTTTGTGCAAAACAGTGTATTCTTTTTCTATTCCTTGTTCTTTTACATATTTGGTTATCGTGCTTTCGTCTCCAAACCG
>DAIEQT010000374.1 GCA_027347545.1 Ignavibacteria bacterium
CCGCAAGAACATAATGGCTCAAATGCTTCAGCAGAAAAAGTTTGGTCAAGTAGAGTCTTCCCGCAAAGAAGTTGAAGAATTTTTCAGCACTATTAAAGATTCACTTCCTGTTGTTCAGCAGAAGTTTCATATCTACCATATTTTTCAGAATCCAAAGACAGGTGAACGTATAAAACAAAAGGCTCGAGACTTTGCCAAGTCGTTACTTGATTCAATTAAGGGAGGAAGAGATTTCGCTGAGATGGCAAAAAAATATTCGGATGATCCCGGCAGCCAGCAGAACGGAGGCGATCTTGGATTCCAGAAGCGCGGCGTTCTTGTTCCGGAGTTTGAAGCTACTGCCTACGCGCTCGCGCCAAATCAGCTTTCCAACGTTGTAGAATCACCTTTCGGATTCCATATCATTCAAATGATTGAACGCAGAGGCGATGCAATTCATGCTCGTCATATTTTAATCAAGATTAAAGCTGATGATGAAGCAGATTTAAGAAGCATCGAATTCTTGAATGACATTCGCGACAGCATTGTTCGTAAAGTTAATACATTTGATTACTACGCAAAGAAGTATAGCGATGATAAAGAGAACGCTCGTTTTGGCGGTGAGATTGGTACTTTTGAAAGCAGTCAGCTTGATAAAGGACTTACAGATGTTGTGTACAAACTTAAGGAAGGCGATATAAGTTATCCAAAGAGAATCGAAATTGACCGTAATACTTACGGCTATCATATTGTAAAATTAACTGAGCGCATACCCGAGCATAAGGCTAATTTGGATCTGGACTATCCTGAAATCAAAAGATTATCCGATTACGCTAAGAAACAAAAACTATACGCCAAGTGGATGAAAGAGATTAAAGAAAAGATTTATTGGGAAATACGTTCTTAATTTTGTGATAAATTAACAAGAAGAATTCTTAGGAAGAAAATTGACGCAAAAAAGTTCTGTTGATGACGTAAAAGCTGTTGAGCAATTGTCCGTTTCGATTGCAAGTGTTAAGAAAGAAATTGCTAAAGTAATTGTTGGACAAGAGCAAATTGTAAATGACCTTCTCGTAAGCTTGATAGCGCGTGGACATTGCCTGCTGGTTGGTGTGCCCGGACTTGCTAAAACTCTTCTCATCAAAACACTTTCCGAGGTTCTTGATCTCAAGTTTAGCAGAATACAGTTTACACCCGATTTAATGCCGAGTGATATTACCGGAACTGAAATTATTGATGAATATCCGGTTACAAAGAAACGCGGATTCAGATTTATTCAAGGACCAATTTTTGCAAACATTATTCTCGCTGATGAAATAAACAGGACACCGCCTAAAACCCAAGCCGCGTTGCTTGAAGCTATGCAAGAGCATAAAGTTACTGCCGCAGGTGTTACACATTCTTTACCGGAACCATTTTTTGTTCTAGCTACACAAAACCCGATTGAGCAAGAGGGAACGTATCCTCTTCCGGAAGCACAGTTAGACCGATTTATGTTCAACTTGTGGCTCGATTATCCAAAGTTTGCCGAAGAAGTACAAATTATAAAAACTACTACGAGTGATTATACAGCAGATCTGAATAAGGTTATTACTGCTGATGAAATAATTTCGTTTCAGAGACTGATTAAGCGTGTTCCGGTTGCTGATAACGTAATTGAATACGCAGTAAAGATAGTTGATTCAACAAGACCAAATAACAATCAGAATGAATTTGTTAAAGAAAGAGTTGCTTGGGGTGCCGGACCAAGAGCATCTCAGTATTTAATCTTAGCTGCAAAAACAAAAGCTGTAATGGAAGGCAGATTTACTCCTTCAATTGACGATGTAAAATCATTTCTAATTCCTGTTCTACGACATAGAATAATTCCGAACTTCACTGCTGAAGCTGAAGGAATTAGCTCGGTAGATATCATCTATAAATTATTTTAGCAAAACCATATTCGAATGCAAATAAAAATTACTTCAATTTTACTGCTTTTAATCATAGCAGTAGTGCTCTCCTCATGCCAGAAGAACGAACCGATTGTTCCCAAAGTTGAGCCAAAACCCAATCCATTTAATCTTGCTATTGATGACCTAATTGAAGTCCGCGATACTATACAAGCAGATGAAACGGTTAGTGATATTCTCGCGCCTCATGGTGTTTCTCCGCAAATGATTCATGATATTGAATTAAAAGCTCTGAAAGTATTTCCTCTGAGCAAGTTTAGAGCCGGAAAAGAATTGTATATCTATGCAAAGTGGGATTCCGTTGAAACCCTGAAGTATATGGTGTATGTAGTAAATGAAATTGACCATGTTATTTTTGATCTGCGCGACTCGATTAAAATTACGGAAGAACAAAAACCATTCACTGTGAAAGAAGTTGTTGCAAGCGGTGAGATAAAAGAAAATCTCAGCCAGGACTTAATTGCTCTCGGCTTTGATGAAAATATTGGATACAACACAGCCGATGTATTTGAAAGTCAAATTGATTTTGGCGCACTTCAGCCAAATGACAAATTCGATATTCTCTACGAGCAGATTTACGTTGAAGGAAGGCCAACGATGATTGGCAAAATTCTGGCTGCAAAAATAAACCATAGGAAAAAAGACAACTTTGCTTTTCTCTATGAGAAAGAAAAAGCCAACAGTTATTATGACTCGAATGGCGGCGGAATGCTTGGAATGTTTCTTACAGCTCCCATCAAATTTAGGTATAGAATTTCTTCCAAGTATTCGAAGAATAGATATCATCCGGTGTTACACAGAAGTAAAGCCCATTTAGGTACTGACTTTGCGGCAGCTTACGGCACACCAATTCAAGCTACTGCACACGGAGTTGTGCTGGAAGCCGGTTACCGTGGAGGCAATGGTAACTATGTAAAGATAAAACATAGCACAAACTATACAACTCAATACCTACACATGTCCCGTATTGCAAAGGGAATGAGGCGCGGAGCCAAAGTTTCTCAAGGACAGGTAATTGGATTTGTCGGCAGTACAGGCTTAGCAACCGGACCTCATGTTTGTTACCGCTTCTGGAAAAATGGAAAGCAAGTAGATCCTTTCCGCGAGAAGAATCAAGCCACGGCATCCCTTAGCAAAAAGCATAAAGCAGATTTTAATGTTGTGAGAAATACTTATCTGCAAAAGCTGGAAAGCCAAAAATCATAAAAAGACCACTTGCATGATTTTGCATAGTTGTGAATAATTATGCACGGCGACAATTCTATTCTTTGATCTCCCAATAAAAATTGTCTTCTAACTTGAACTTTTATTGCACAAAAAAATATTGTTTCATACTTTTGCAACACTTTTATAAACAAGGAAGTAAAAAATGAACGCAGATTTATCCGCCGCGGCGGAATGCCCTGTATGCGGAGCGCAAATTCAACTTGCAGCAGATGCTGTTCAAGGTGAGTTGAT
Organism: Ignavibacteria bacterium; assembly: GCA_027347545.1. GTDB lineage: Bacteria > Bacteroidota > Ignavibacteria > Ignavibacteriales > Melioribacteraceae > Stygiobacter. The sequence continues at coordinate 3,390 of DAIEQT010000374.1, forward strand.
TGAGTGTTCCGATTGCGGAACAGAATTGGAAATTATTTCTGTTAATCCTCCGCAAGTGAAAGAAGCTCCACAAGAAGAAGAAGACTGGGGCGAATAAATTGGTCTGGGTATTAGACTCAACATTACGCGAAGGCGAACAGACTCCTGGTGTTTATTTCGATAAGCACATTAAGCTAGCAATTGCAAACTTACTAGATGAAGTAGGAGTTGATATTATTGAAGCGGGTCATCCGATGGTTACTCCTGAAATCCATGCGGCAGTTAAATCAATTGCTCAGAAAGGATATAAGAGAATCGTTGGCGCGCACTCCCGTTCATTGAAAGCTGATGTTGATTTAGCTCTTGAATTACTGCAGCCTGGTAAGCCACATCTTCAACAAACCATTTACAAAGTTTATCGCTGTGCTTCAGATTTTCTGAAAGGATAGTATTTATCGTTTTTGGAAAATCCATTCGTTGATTAATCGGGAATGGGCATATATAAATTTTTGTATC
>DAIEQT010000383.1 GCA_027347545.1 Ignavibacteria bacterium
CCGCAAACCGGATGGATCTCTTATTACTTTACTAGCGAAGATGACATCAAAAATGCGGTCTGGCTTTTGCGCTTTTCATACTTGCTCAATTCACTAAAACAAAAAACAATAACAATAGAACAGTTTGAATCAAGATTAGAAACGCTAAACGTTTCATCAACAATAAAAGCAATAGCAATACGAAAGGGAAGTTAATGTTAGAAGTACTTAGGTCTAAAGAGCGGGGGAGAACAAAAATAGATTGGCTGGATAGTTATCACAGTTTTTCATTTGGAGAGTATTACGATCCAAAGAATATGGGTTTCGGTCCGCTTCGTGTAATTAACGATGACTTAATCCAAGCTGGTGCCGGTTTTCCAACTCATCCGCATCGCGATATGGAAATTGTTACAATTGTAACTCAAGGCGCAGTTGCTCACAGAGACAGTTCTGGCGGAGAAGGAGTTATCCGTGTTGGGGAAGTGCAGAAAATGTCTGCCGGTAAAGGAATTTTTCACTCAGAGTTTAACGCTTCCGATAAAGAAATTTTGAAGCTCTATCAAATTTGGATTATACCAAACCAGAATGGTCTAAAACCGGACTACGAAGATATCCGTTATGAAGTAGCTGAAAAGAAGAATAAACTTCTTCTGGTAACAAGCAACAACCATGGCGATGGTGTAATCTTTATAAACCAGGATGCAAAAATTTATTTAGCTGATTTAGAAGCCGAAACAAACATTTCTTATCAGACTGATAAATCCCGCGGAGTTTATATCCACGTAACTAAAGGTTCGGTTGAAGTTGAAGGAACAAAGCTTTCAAGCGGAGACGCAATTAAACTTACCGATGTTGAAAATATAGAAATCAAAGCAAGCGAGAACGCCGGAATTCTTCTTTTCGATGTGGTGATGAATTTTTAACCTGATTTGGCTTTGTCTTTCCAGTTAAACCTCGTTATTTTCGATCACGTTCAAAATCAAAATGGGATCAAAAATGAAAAAAGCAGTTTTGCTGTTGTTGGTTGGAATTATTTTTCAACAGTTAGTTTTTGCTCAAGGCAAAGTAACATTCAAACCGGAAAAGCCAAAAGCCGGCGAAAAAATTACTATTAGTTATAATCCTGCTGGTAGTAAAATTGAAAAAGCAGAAGCGATAAGTTTTCTTGTTCATGCTTACGGTAAAGACATTTATTCCACTGACGAGTATGAGCTAAAGAAGGAGGGAGCGGAATGGGTTGGCAGTTTTTCTCTGGCGGATACTTGCGCCGGCGCTGTTCTCCGCTTTACAGATGGAAAAGAATTTGATAACAACGGATCTAAATGTTTTCCGGTTCGTCTTTACGGCAGCGATGGCAAATTAGCTAAATATGCTTCTTCCGGCTTGGCCTCGGGCTATATGAACTGGTTTGGAGCTTTTAGGTTGGATTCCGATCCTGAAACTGCTTTCAAACTTTTCCAGGAAGAGCTTGCTGTAAATCCAACTGTTAAAAGAGATATTCTTCTAATGTATAACGCGGCATATTCAAAAGTTGATAAAGAAAAAGCTGCCGAGTTTTTGAAAGCCGAAATAGCCGGTTTTGAAAAGACACAAACAAATAGTGAGGAAGACTTAGGACTTTTGATGCAGCTATACCGGGTAGCAAAAGAAAAGGAAAAGTATGAGAAAACTCAGGCTTTAATTGTTGAAAAATATCCGGCAGGTACACAAGCGGAAATGATAAAGTTCAATGAAGTGTACGGAACAAAAGATGCCGTTAAAAAAACAGAACTTGCCGAAAAATTCAAAACGCAATTTCCTAAATCAAGATTTGTAGCATACCTTTTCCCGGATCCTACTCAAGCGTTAATTAAAGATGGCAAATATGAAGAAGCCTATGCAGCAATTAAGAAAAATGAAAAGGCTACTAGTGTTATGTATAACACCTTAGCCTGGGCTATGTATGAAAAAGATGCTAATCTACAACTCGCTAAAGAAATTGCTGCTAAAGGAGTTGAGTTAAGCGCTAAGGATATTCAATCTCCGGAAGTAAAAAGACCACCTTACTATTCTGAAAAAGAGTTTAAGAAAATGATGGGCTCTTCAGCTTATGCCGTAATTGATACCTATGGGGGCATCCTATTAAAGCTTGGCGAAAATGCCGAGGCTCTGAAATATTTGAAGCAAGCTTATGATCTTGATGGCGGAAAGAGTCCGGATGTGAATGAGCGTTATTCGCAAGCTCTGGTTTCAAACGAAAAGTTTCCGGAAGCTGTTGTTGAACTGGAAAAATTTGTATCCGAAGGTAAAAGCACATCCGCAATGAAAGATTTATTGAAGAATGCTTATGCTAAAACAAAAGGATCGGAAACCGGGTTCGATAAATATTTTGCAGACTTGGAATCAAAAGCGAACCAAGCAACTTTAGATGAGATTAAGAAATCTATGATTAACGAACCCGCGCCTAAATTTACTTTAGTTGGGTTAGATGGAAAAAATGTTTCTCTAGATGAGCTGAAAGGCAAGATTGTAATAATAGATTTCTGGGCTACCTGGTGCGGTCCTTGCAAAGCCTCTTTCCCGGGAATGCAGAAGGCGGTTAATAAATATTCCAACGACCCAAACGTGAAATTTTTATTTGTAAACACCTGGGAAAACAATGTTGAAGATAAAAAGAAGAACGCTCAAGACTTCGTAACTCAAAACAAATACACTTTTCACGTACTTCTAGACAACGACAACAAAGTAATAGAAAGCTACAAGGTGAGTGGAATCCCTACAAAGTTTATCGTTGATAAATCCGGCAATATCCGTTTTAAGGCAGTTGGATTTGACGGAAGCGATGATAAATTAGTAAGCGAACTATCTTCTATGATCACCTTACTTCAATAAACAAATTCCGAATTTCCTTAGTGCTTGAACGAAAAACTCAGGCACTAAGGAGATTTTTTATCCTGAAATCCTACAAATCAACCCTTACTAAATTTTACATTCAGACTGTTAAGTGCTAATTTCAACTACAAAATTTTAATATCTGGAGAAAAAATGGCTATCATTCGCGCATTTCAGGCTGTACGTCCCAATGCAAAAGTTGCACATCTTGTAGCAAGCGTACCTTACGATGTTGTTAACAAAGAAGAATCTGCCGAACTGGCAGAAGGAAATCCAATTAGCTTTTTACGTGTTACTCGTTCCGAAATTGAATTGAAAGAGGGAACAGATGCTTATGCACCCGAAGTTTATGCTAAAGCAAAAGAAAATTTTTTACG
>DAIEQT010000392.1 GCA_027347545.1 Ignavibacteria bacterium
CTGATGATTTAGCAGATGAAGGGGAAATTATTCCGAAAAAGAGGATTCAGAATTTAGATTTATATGAAAAAAGATTTAGTGATTGTCTTAGGGGGCAATTCATAACTGATTACTGGATGGCTATCAAAAACACAATCAATGAGTGCAATCTCACTACGCAATATTTTTATGATTTATTAAGCGCATTCAAGCAAGATGTTTTTACAACGCGCTACCGAAGCTATGAGCATTTGTTAGATTACTGCTCTCGTTCTGCAAATCCGGTTGGTCGAATTGTCTTGGAAATTTGCGGGGTGAGAAATGAAGAAGCTTTCCTACATTCCGATTCTATTTGTACAGCTTTACAGCTAACAAATTTTTATCAAGATGTTTCTCTTGATTGGTTAAAGGGAAGAATCTACCTACCGCAAGATGAGATGGAAAAATTTGGTGTTACCGAAAATTCATTTGACGAAAAACAAAATAATGCTAACTTTAAGTTGTTGTTGAAGTTCCAAGTTGAGCGTACGAGAGATCTCTTTGTTGATGGAAGGAAGTTGTTACCGTTTTTATCAAGTTCTCTACTTATTCAGATAAAAATGACAATACTCGGCGGAGAAAAAATTCTAGACAAAATTGAAGCGTTAGATTACGGCGTAATAGAAACAAGACCTAAATTGAGCAAAGTAGATTATTTGAAAATATTTGCGAAAGGTTTATTTACTAATGCATGATGAATCCAAATTGATTGCTAAAGAAAGCAAGAGCAGCTTTTATTATGCTTTTACCTTGCTTGAAAAACCGAAACGCGAAGCAATGAATACGGTATATGCTTTTTGCCGTAAGACTGATGACATAGTGGACATTGGGAACGAACCGGATGATCTCAAATACGAAAATTTGCGCCGATGGAGAATTGAACTGGAAAAAGCATTACGAGGCAGTGGTTCCGATATACAATTGCTTAACAAACTTGTAACATACATCAAACAGTTTAACATTCCTCTCGATCCATTCTTTGAGTTAATTGCAGGTGTAGAAATGGACCTTCAGCGTAAACGGTTTCCAACCTTTGATGATTTATCTCAGTATTGTTATTTGGTTGCTTCGACTGTTGGACTGATGTGTATAGAAATTTTCGGATACAAACACAGTTCAGCAAAAGATTATGCTGTCAATTTGGGTTTGGCGATGCAGCTAACAAATATTCTGCGGGATGTTGGCAAAGATTATGAATCCGGGAGAATTTATTTGCCGCAAAATGATATGAAATCATTTAGCTACACGGAAGCTGAGTTGAAAAATAAAATTTATAACGAGCACTTTGTTAATTTGATGAGCTATCAAGCTGAGCGGGCAAAAGTTTATTTCCAAAACGCAAACGATGCGCTTAACTACGAAGACAAACATTCTATGTTTGCCGCTAGAGCGATGCAGCACATTTACTACCGCTTGTTAAAAAGGCTTGAAGCAGAAAAGTATGATGTTCTTAGTAAGAAAATTAAAGTTGGCAAGTTTGAAAAAGTTGCAATCTCACTTGGCGTTTGGGCAAAATATCGTTTAGTGTACGGATGAAACATGTCGTTGTTATTGGTGGGGGATTAGCCGGTTTATCCTCAGCAGTTTACCTATCAGAGAAAAATATCAAAGTAACTTTACTTGAAGCATCTCCGAAACTCGGTGGAAAAACTTATTCATTGTTCAACGAACAACAAAATGATATTTACGATAACGGACAGCATTTAATGATGGGCTGTTACGATGAGACTCTTGGATTATTGGGAAAAATTGGTTCATTGGATCAAATAGAGTTACAAAAACAAATGGAAGTAACATTTGTTGAGGAAGGCGGTAAGCAAACTCAGCTTAAAGCCCCTAAAATTTTTTATCCTATCAATCTGCTTATTGCAATTTTTAACTATAAAGTACTGAGCTGGAAAGACAGATTACGCATCGTTGATTTCATCCTTGATCTTGGCTGCTGCGCTGATGAAGATTTGAAAAACTTAAGTGTAATTGAATGGCTTCTGCAGAAAGATCAAAATGATGAAACAATTAAAAAACTCTGGGAGACATTGATAGTTGGAACAATGAACACAACACCGGAAAAAGCTTCCGCTCAAGTTTTTGATGAAGTACTGCGTGAGGTTTTTCTCGGTGGCAGCCGTGCAAGTAAGATTGTTTTACCTAAGGTTGGATTAAGTGAACTGTTTTCCATTCCAGCGCAGAAATTTTTGAAGGCGAGGGATAGTTCACTTATTAGCTCTGAGCGAGTTGAGAGTGTGATTACTGCTGATGAGCGAATAGTGAAGATTACTACGAATAAATCTTCTTATGAAAATTTTGATGCCGTTGTTTTTGCTATTCCTCCATATGCTTTGGATAAAATTTCTTTCCTAGATTCGGAAGAGAGATTGACCTCCCACAGGTTTCAGCTTGCTCTAGCCGAGTTCAAGTATTCATCAATTCTAAACGTTCACCTTTGGCTAAAAGAAAATCCATTTAAAGAAAAATTTTATGGACTTATAGAATCAGAAATTCACTGGTTATTTAATCACGGTAAACATATTAGCTTAACCGTTAGCTCAGCCGATGCTTTGTGTGAAATCGAAAATGATGAGCTAATCGAAGATTTTTATTCGGAGTTAGAGATATTTTTCCCTATTTTCCAAAAAGAAAATGTTACTGAATGGAAGATAATTAAAGAAAAACGTGCAACGTTTGTACCGGATTGTGCATCAAATGAGTTACGGAAATCCATTTTATCACCATTCCCAAATATGTTCTTCGCCGGAGATTGGACTGATACTGAATTGCCGGCTACTATTGAAGGAGCTGTGTTAAGCGGAAAAATTGCGGCTCAAAAATCGTGTTCTTTTCTAAATTGTTAATACTTTTTTGGAAGTACCGATTTAGCAAGTAACTCACTGATTGAATAAATGTCTCGGAGGAAAACAATGTCCTTGCTAAAACAAAAACTACAAGAAAAAATTCTTGTTGAACGTCCCCGTACCGAAAAACTTAACAAAGAGTATGGTAACGTAAAAGTTGATGAAGTGACTATCGGGCAGATTATCGGCGGAATGCGCGATATTAAAAGCCTTGTAACAGACGTATCTTACCTCGATCCTTACGAAGGAATTCGATTTAGAGGACTTACCATTCCCGAAGTGCTGGAAAAATTACCAAGTTATCCTGGCGCTGAAATGCCAACTGTTGAAGCTTTTTTTTATTTCTTATTAACCGGAGATTTGCCAACAGATGCAGAAATTGCAGACGTTCGCGCTGAGTTTGATAAGAGAAAAACAGTTCCGGATTATGTGTTTAGAATAATCCGCGCGATGCCAATTGATTCTCATCCGATGACAATGTTTGCAACCGGCATTATGTCTATGCAGAAAGAATCAATCTTCGCCAAAAAATATCATGAAAATTTGAAGAAGGGCGATTACTGGGATGCTTATTATGAAGACGCAATGAATCTTCTTGCTAAACTTCCGGAAATCGCAGCTTTCATTTACCGTTTAAAATATAGAAATGGCGAAATTATTCCAGCTGATCCAACTTTAGACTTTGGCGGAAATTTTGCTCACATGATGGGAATTGCAAAACCTTACGATGATATTGCCCGCTTATACTTCTTGCTACATAGCGATCATGAAAGCGGAAACGTAAGTGCTCACACCGGTCATTTAGTTGCAAGCGCACTTTCAGATATGTATTATGCAATCAGCGCAATGTTGAATGGCCTTGCCGGTCCGTTACATGGTTTAGCTAACGAAGAAGTTTTACGCTGGCTGCACAGTGTTTATAACGGTATGGGAGGCAAAGTACCTACAGAAGATGAAATGAAAAAATTTGTATACGAAACATTGGATAGCGGCAAAGTTATTCCTGGATTTGGACACGCGGTACTTCGCAAAACAGATCCTCGCTACACAGCTCAGCGTGAATTCTGCTTGAAGCATTTACCGGAAGATCCACTCTTTAAGTATGTTGATCTTCTCTACAAAGTTGTTCCAAACATTCTACTTGAAAAGGGTAAAGCAAAGAATCCATGGCCAAATGTTGATGCTCAATCCGGCGTAATTCAATGGTATTATGGCGTTCAAGAATATGAATTCTACACAGTACTATTTGGAATTGGACGTGCGCTTGGTGTTTGTTCAAACATCATTTGGTCAAGAGCTCTCGGTTATCCGCTGGAAAGACCAAAGTCACTCACAACAAAAATGTTGGAAGATGTAGCTTTCGGAAAGAAATAATTTTGATGTAGAGACGACTTAGTTTATCCCGCGCTTTGTGCGGGAGCGAGTCGTCTTTACGAAACAATTCTAAACCCTCTTACAAAGAGGGTTTTTTATTGCCTGATCTTTATCTTTGCATAAATCTACGGAGAAAATTTTGTTAGAAAGAAAAACCACTTTTACGCTTATAGCTATTTTGATTGTTCTATTTGGAGCTATCGGATTTACATATTTCTATTTAAGCGCGAAGATAACCGCTGCAATTCATCAACAGCCGATAATTATTACCGAGAACGAAAGACGGATTTACACACCGCCAATTCCGGCTGAGCTTGATTTCTGCGGAGAGAAAGTCCCGCTGGAAGATTTTGATGTTCGCGAGAGAATTGAAAGAGAATTTCTTGTTAACACTTATTGGCATTCAGCATCATTACTTTATCTAAAAAGAGCGAATAGATGGTTCCCAATAATTGAACCGATTTTGAAAGAGAACGGAATACCGGATGACTTTAAATATATGGCAGTTGCTGAGAGCGGATTGATAAACTCAGTTTCACCCGATGGCGCTTCGGGATTCTGGCAGTTTATGGAAAGTGCGGCTAAGCGCTACGGACTTGAAGTCTCGGGCGAAGTTGACGAACGTTACAATGTAGAAAAATCATCACAAGCCGCGTGTGATTATCTTAAAGAAGCTAAAGCAAAATTAGGCAACTGGACTTTAGCCGGCGCCTCTTACAATTACGGTGTAACAGGCATTTCTAAGCAAATGCAGCGCCAGCACAGTAGAAATTATT
>DAIEQT010000393.1 GCA_027347545.1 Ignavibacteria bacterium
ATCAAAATTTGGATTTTGCCATGCTCTGGCAAGGATTTAGTTATTCGCTTCACTACATTTCCAGTGCTATAAAGCTTAATCCATACACAGATATTTTGGAAAGATTTGCCCCAACCACACGCCGAAACGTTCGCAAGACGATGAATGATTTCAAACTTCGCGTGGAAATTAACGATAGATACGATGAGTTTTATCCGATACTTTTGGAAAATAAATCTCGCCACAATGTTAAGCCAACTCACTCTTACGAAGATCTAATCAAGCTGAAAGAGCTGCTTCCGGATAATCTGAAATTGTTTATGGTTTATTTAGAAGGCAAGCCAATCGGCGGTTCGCTGATGTTTGTTGCTAACAAAACCGTAGCGGTTTGTTTCTACAATATGCTCTACTATGAATATGAAAAGTATAAACCGATTCAGCGAGTTATGTATGAAGTTGTGAAGCATTACACTGAAGCCGGATTTGAATATGTTGATATTGGTGTTTCTCAAGACACAAAAGCGGAAAACCCGATGACGCCAAGCATGAGTTTAATTGACTTCAAAGAGAAGTTTGACGCAAAGACAATTATGCGCAACACGCTTCATATCAAGCTTTAAAATTCATGGCATCGAGCAAGAAAATTTGTCTGGTATTTCTCGGCAATCCGTTTCAAGATTCCCGTATTACTAATCTTAGTAACTCTCTCAGAGAAGATGGTTTTTCTGTTTCGGTAATTGGATTTGATTGGTTCTCACTAAAAGAAAATCACATTGAAAAAGATTTAAAGATATTCCGGATTTATAAAACTAAGTTCAGTTTGTTGTTTTATCTCCAGTACAATCTCATTCTATTCAAAGAACTTTTGAAAGCAGAAGCTCACATTTTCTTCGCGGAAGATTTCTACACTTTACCGCTTGCAACATTTTTTGCTAAGCTTAAATCAGCAAAAGTATTCTACAATAGTCGTGAAATTTACGCTTACATCGGCGGTCTGCATAGCCGTCCTCATTTGCAAAGAATTATAACAGCGATAGAAAGGTTCTTCATCAAGAAAGTTGATTTGGTAATGACGACGGGAGAAATGGATTCTGAATTTCTGGAGAAATTTTATTCTCTTCCCAAGACTTCTGTTGTTAAAAATATTCCGCTTTACCAAAAACCAACTTCAAAGGTAGATTTCAGAAGGCAGTATGGAATTGCGCCCGATAAACTAATTTTGCTTTATCAAGGAGTCATTATTCCCGGGAGAGGAATTCCAATAATCATTGAAGCGTTAGCAAAGATTCCGAATGCGGTTTTGCTGTTGCTTGGTGATGGTGACCGGAAAGAGAATTATCAAAACCACGCAAAGAAATTTGGTGTGGAAGATAGAGCAATCTTTGCGGGATCGTTCAAACAAAATGAGTTAATAAATTACACATCTGCTGCTGATGTTGGGCTTTCTTTAATCGAGAACATCAGCATTAGCTATTATCACGCGCTGCCAAACAAACTTTTTGAATACATAATGGCTGAATTGCCGGTTCTTTCCAGCAACCTTCCTCAAATGAAAAATATTGTTGATACTTACCAAGTTGGTGAAGTGATTAACATAGAAAACACTGATGAGATAGTTACGGTATTGAATAAATGGTCTAACGATAAAGATTTGTTGGCGACTTACAAGAGAAATTGTTTGCCGGCTTCCAAAGAATTGAATTGGCAAGCGGAATATCAGAGATTCAGAAGCGATTTGTTTAACCACATATAAAGTTTTTAACTGCGGGAATTTTTTCTATATTTCCGCCCCAAATTTTTGCCAGGCTCTAATCGGCAAGTTAATACCCAACCCCGCCAGGTCCGGAAGGAAGCAACGGTCAGTATCTAACTTGGGTGATTGGCAGTCTGGCATTTTTTATTTTTTCATCGTTGGTTTCTCAACGCACATTACAATCCTATGTTAATTGAAAACAATTTTGAATATATTAATGGCAAAAGAGAAAGCATTTTTATGTTATCAGCTCAAAACGAATTGAATAGTATTTTGGAGAAGATTCCGGATAAGTATCGGGCTACAATTTTGGAATACGCAAAAATAATTAGTCTAAAAGCCAGTAAAGGGGAATTGAACGACACCGAATATCTAAACAGTATTCCTGGAATGGCGGTTTCAATAGTTAAAGAAGCAAACACAGATATAAATGAATATAAAGACAAGCTTGATTGGTAATGTACAAGCTAGTCTTTTCACCTCAAGCACAAAAAGACTCTAAGAAAATTGCTTCTTCTAACCTAAAACCAAAAGTAGAAACTCTTTTAGAAATTATT
>DAIEQT010000467.1 GCA_027347545.1 Ignavibacteria bacterium
GACCCAAAAACTGGTTAACCAAATTACGCGCACCCTTTACAACCACACACCTGATGGCTTGTGCGGAAATGAAGATTGCGGCCAAATGTCTGCCTGGTATGTTTTCAGCGCGCTTGGTTTTTATCCGTTCAATCCCGCAGACCAAAACTATGTTATTGGCTCGCCTTTGTTTGATGAGGCGATCATTAACTTACCAACTGGAAAGAAGTTTGTAATTACCGCTCAGAATGTTTCAGCTAAGAATATTTATTTGAAGTCAGCTTCTCTTGACGGTAAAGATTTAGCAAGAAGCTACATTACTCACGAAGAACTAACACGCGGTGGAAAGCTTTCATTCATAATGAGTTCTAAACCAAACAAAACCTTATGGAACGATGCCGCAGCGTTCCCGCCATCAGCCACTGCAATAGTTAATCCGAAGACAATTGATAAAAATGAATACGCTGAAAAAGTAAAGCAAGAATTTCTCCATGCTTGGAACGCTTATAAAAAATATGCTTGGGGACATGATCAATTAATGCCAATTACAAAAACTTATAAGGATTGGTATCCGGTTCCAATGCTGTTAACTCCGGTTGATGCTTTCACAACAAAGAAACTGATGAAGCTCGATAAAGAAGCAGAGGAAACGAAACAGTTAATTCTCTCAAAACTTTCATTCGATCGCGATATTTTCGGTCGTCATTTCGAAATTACAATCCGGTTGCTTGGCGGATTAATTTCGGCTTATCAATTGGACGGCGACAAAAAATTCCTTGAGCTTGCCGAGGACTTAGGAAAGCGTTTGGTGAAGGGTTTTGAATCCAAAACCGGAATGCCTTATCAGTTTGTGAATTTTAAAACCGGAGAAGTGAAAGGTAAGGTCAGTAATCCGGCAGAAATTGGAACTCTTATGCTTGAGTTTGGAATGCTAAGCAAGCTAACCGGCAATCCAATTTATTATGATAAAGCCAAGAAAGCTTTTGTTGAGTGCTACAACAGAAGATCTCCGATTGGTTTGGTGGGAACCACAATTGATGTTGAAACCGGCGAATGGAAGAACACAGAAAGTCACATCAGCGGAATGATTGATTCTTATTACGAATACATGATTAAAGCATACAAACTATTCGGCGATGAAGATTTTAAGAAGATGTATTACACAAGCATGGAAGCTGTAAATAAATATCTTACCGAAGAAACAGCAACCGGTTTTTGGTATGGACGCGCTGATATGAACACCGGAAAAATCACAAGAAGTTTGTTTGGCGCTCTGGATGCTTTTATGCCAGCAATGCTTCTTATCGGTGGAGATTTAACTAGAGCAGAAAAAATGCAAGAAAGCTGCTACAAAATGTGGACCCACTTTGGTATTGAGCCGGAAGAGTTCAATTACAAAACTTTTGAAATTACTTATCCAAATTATGTTTTGCGTCCGGAAATCATTGAATCGGCTTTTTATCTTTACCGCCAAACCAAAGATGAAAAATTTCTTGAGATGGGAAAAACGTTCTACGAAAGCTTGGTTAACTATTGCAAGATTGATGAAGGCTACGCTTCTCTTAAAAGTGTGATGACGAAGGAGAAAGAAAATCCAATGGAGAGTTTTTTCTTTGCGGAAACACTAAAGTATCTTTACTTATTGTTCGCGCCGGAAGAAACATTAGACCTATCTAAATATGTTTTCAATACCGAAGCTCATCCGTTAAGAAAGCCTTAACAAAAAAAATCAGCTCTCTGTGTTTAACGCGGAGAGCTGATTAATTTAATTTATCTGTTTATCTGCTAAAAACTAAATCTCAATTCTTGTAAGCACACCATGAAGTTTATGATAAGGCAGTTCGATAAACTGAACAAAATTTGGCGTGATTCGTTTTATGAATGAGAAAAACTTTAGATACATCTTTTTCGCTTTAATATCATCAACACCATAGAACATTACTTTCGGATCAATGTCGGTTTCTTTTAACAGCTTCGGTATATCAAGCCGCTCCATGTAGCCAATCTGAATTTCAAATCCGGAGAGTCCTTCTGCAATTTCCGGTACATAAAGTTTTTGTATTCCGCGCGGCGAATCTGTTGTAACAACAGAAACAAGGACGTTGTCTTCATATAGAATTCCGCCGCGAAGAGTGCAGTGAACCATATATGGCGGAATCATATCTAAACTCTTTGTAAAGAAAAGCGCGGTTCCGGGTAATAGTTTTCCGGCTTCATAAATTTGATCATAACTAACAAGATAAGTGTCAATGGGCAGCGAACGGAATGAGCGGTATATGGCGCGGTTGCCTTTCGTCCAAACGTAAATTATTGCAAATGGTACAGCAGCAATAATGATTGACCAATAACCCCCGTGCGGAATCTTTGTAAACACTGAAATTAAAAACGCGATGTTTACAATAATCACAAGCGAAGCCGTAATAACTTTCAATCGGCTCTTCTGCTTTGTATAAATCCAAAGCATAAAAACCGTACTAACAGCCATAGTTGCCGTTACTGCAAAACCGTAAGCCGCAGCTAAATTGTGCGATTCCTTGAAAAACAAAATGATAACAATAACAGAAATAAGCAGAAGCCAGTTTACAGAATCAATATAAATTTGCGATTTAAGATGCGTGGAAGTGTATTTAACCCGTGTAAGTGGAAAGATGTGTGTACGTATTCCTTGATAAACAAGTGAGAACACTGCGCTTATCATAGCTTGCGAAGCGATTATTGTTGCAAACAAAGTAAGAATTAAAAACGGTACATATAAAAATTTTACTTGTCCTTTCACCATCGAAAACAAAATATTTGCATTAGGATTGTAACCGGCGCCCTGCGAAACAACATAAGAACCTTGTCCCAGATAATTCATTATGAGCGCGATAAAAACAAAAATCCACGCGAGGCGAATCGGTTTCTTGCCTAGATGCCCCATATCGGCGTAAAGAGCTTCGCCGCCGGTTGCACACAATATAACTTCCGAGAGAACAATAAAACCCGCAGCACCATTATTTATTAAGAACTGAATTCCATAATGAGGACTTAGCGAAAAAACAACCATTGGATTGTGCATCATCGAAAAGAAGCCGGAAAGAAAAAGAGATGAGAACCAGATTACCATTATCGGTCCAAAGGAAGCCGCAACTTTATCTGTCCCTTTAGATTGAATCATAAATAAAAGAATTGTGATAATTATTGTAATAGTGACAATTGTGTTTACACTTATATGGCCCATTCCAGGAATGAGCTGCAATCCCTCTACAGCTGAAAGAATACTTATTGCAGGGGTAATAACGCCATCGCCCATGAGAAGCGAAACGCCAACGTAACCCATAAAAGTTACAAAGGCTATTGATTTTCCTTTTTTCAATGTACCGTGCAAAATTTCTTTCAGTACAACAATGCCCCCTTCACCCTTTGAATCCAGGTGCATGGCAAGAAAAGTGTACTCAACCGTAACAAGAATTATGAGCGTCCAAAACATCAACGATAAAATACCAAGGACGTTTTCTTGCGTTGGCACTGTTAATAGAAAAATTACGCTTAAAGTGTAAATAGGACTTGTTCCGATATCTCCGAAGACAAGTCCCATTGCTTTAAGTATTTCGCTAAAATTGGTGTGATCAGATTTTTTGTGAGCCATTAAGTGTGATGCCTGAAAAGAGTGTTAGCCGAAAATGGCCGAGTAAATTAGGTAACCGACAATATAGAGAATGCTAATACCGATAATTCCCATCAAGAAGTAAAAACCAAAATTACTAACTGCGGTTTCTTTTTTATTCTCTTCCATTGCTGCTCCTTTTAAGTAAAACCAATAGTTTGTTGCCATAAAACTACGCGAAGATAATTATTTTTTAGAACACCAAAAAGATAAGTTTTTCGAATTCCCCTTTACCAGATATAAATGTTCTCTTTAAGAAATCTGCTATATTAATTTGAGAATAATCCATGATTGTTTATTTTGCCGCAACTTTTGCAGAATTCTAAATGAATACGCCCACAAAAAAAACTGAGTTAGTACGCGGATTAACTTTAACAGCGGCAGTGATGTTAGTCGCCGGATCAATGATTGGTTCCGGTATTTTTCGTAAACCTGCAACAATGGCAGATCAACTTGGCTCGCCGGAGCTTTTACTTTTTGTTTGGATTGCCGCCGGCTTAATAACTCTCATTGCAGTTTTAGTAAATGCAGAAGTAGCTGGAATGATAGATGCTACTGGCGGGCAATATGTTTACTTTAGAAAAATGTATGGCGATTTTACCGCTTATCTTTATGGCTGGTCAATACTTTCAGTAATTCAAACAGGAAGCCAGGCTGCAATAGCTTATGCGTTTGCCGAGTATCTCGGTTACTTCATTAAGTATCCGCAGTTACCGCAATCATGGCAAGAGTTCGCGGTTTTTATGCCGCTTGTTGGTGATATTCATCCTTTTGCGGATTTTGGAACAAAGGCAGTTGCAATATCAGTAACAGCATTTCTAACCGGCGTAAATTATATGGGTGTTATTTTCGGCGGAAGCGTTCAAACAATAGTTACTTTTATTAAGATTGCTTCAATTTTATTAATCACCTTTTTGCTTCTCTTTATTGGCAACGGAAGTTTTTCAAATGTTTACAATGGATTAGATCTACCGCATAAATCTACAGCAAGCTTTATAGGTACGTTAGGTTTAGCTTTTGCCGGTGCTTTCTGGGCGTACGATGCATGGAATAATATTACTTTCGTTTCAGGAGAAGTAAAAAATCCAACACGCAATGTTCCCCGTGCGCTTATTTTCGGAACATTAATTGTTATGTGTGTCTATGTTTTAATCAACGCGGCTTTTTTATATGTTCTGCCAATTGATGAAATGGCGAAATCTCCTTTAGTTGCCGCAACAGCAGCAGAGAAAATTTTTGGTTCTAACGGAGCTTCGTTAATCTCGATAGCTGTAATTATATCTACATTTGGCGCGCTTAACGGAAGCATCTTAGCTACTGCTAGAGTTCCTTACGCAATGGCGAGAGCTAATTTGTTCTTTAAGAGTTTAGGAAATGTTCATCCAAAATTTGGTACGCCGCATACCGCATTACTTGTTCAAGGACTTTGGTCTTGTGTACTCGTTCTATCCGGTTCGTTTGATATGATTACCGACTATGTAATTTTTGCCTCGTGGCTGTTTTACATGCTTGGCGCTTTTGGTGTGTTTGTTTTGCGCACAAAAATGCCTGATGTAGCCCGCCCTTATAAAGTTTGGGGTTATCCTTACACACCAGCAATCTTTGTCATCTTTGCATTTCTCTTTTTGGTTAACTCTGTTGTTTCCGATACACAGAACGCAATGATGGGATTAATACTAGTAGCAAGCGGGCTTCCATTTTACTTTTTCTGGAAATACCAACAAAATAAAAACAGCTAACTATCTTTAAGTATTTGTTTGTTCTTTAGCTTAGATAAAGAGGTAATAAAGATAATATGCCATAACAAAGAGCATTGAACCCCCAATCAAAAGAATTATCAATGTAAGATAATTCATTTGACTCATCTTGCTTTTGGAAACTTCCGCTTCGTTTTTATTGATAAACATGATACGTTTAGTCTTCTGTGATAAATGCTTTGTTATAACGCTCAATTGATTCGTTTACTATTTTGAACGCTTCTTCTTTACCAACAATCTTTTCTACAACTACATTCTTATGTTCCAGTTTTTTATAATCTTCAAAAAATCTTTGTAACTGAACGGTCGTGTGAGGAGGAAGATCATGCAGATCATCCATGTAGTTAACAGAAATATCGTTTTTAGCCACGGCAACAATCTTTTCGTCTTTCTCCATGTTATCTACCATTTCCATAACGCCTATTACTTTTGCTTCTATAATGCAAAGAGGATCTACATCTACAGAACAAATGACAAGTATATCAAGCGGGTCGCCGTCATCACTTAATGTGCGGGGAATAAAGCCATAGTTTGCCGGATAAAACACCGATGAAAAAAGCACCCGGTCTAATTTTAGCAAACCGCTAACCTTATCAAGTTCGTATTTAGCTTGAGATCCTTTTGGTATTTCTATAATTGCGTTTACAACATTAGGAAGTTCTTTCCCCGGACTTACATGATGCCAGGGATTGAAATGGAATTTTTTAGTATTTATCATTTATAATTTATTCTCCGGAATAGAATAGAGTGCGGAGATTAATCCGCACTTAATGCTCTTAATACTTTTTTAGCATCTTTATCGTTAGGGGATATTCTTAAGATACGTCTTGCAAAGTTAATTGCTTCATCATTATTGCCCGCCTGTAAATAGCAAGACATTAAAATCTTGAGAGTGGGGATATCCGTTTTGTACTTTAGCAATCTTAAGTAATATGGAATTGCTGCTGCGTATGCTTTTCTGTCGTAAGCATTATATCCAAGTGCAGAGTTAGAGGCTATGTACTGGTCTTTATATTGTGCTTCATTATTACCAATAAAGCTTAACATCTCTTTGTGCTGTTCCAATAATGCTTGGGTTGAATCTAACGCGGTATAAATTTGAATTAAGAAATTTCTGTTAGTAAAGTTTGTATCGTTTAACGCAATGGAACGAAGTAACGCAACTCTTGCTTTCTCTAATTGGTTTTTCTTAAAGTCAGGATTAGCAGCAATAGAGTCTGCGTTCTCTCTGAATTGGTAATGTGAAAAACCTAAATATCTCCACGCAACCTCATTTGTCGTATCAGCTTTTGCTTTAGCTTCGTAATACTTAGCTGCTTCATCAAACTTTTTATCTCTAAAAAATCCGTTTGCTAATTCCATATAAATGCTTGAGCGGGCTGGTTCTGCCTTAACTACTTTCTCAAAATATTTCATTGAGTTAGCTTCGTCTTTAATCATCTGAAATGCTCTTGCTGTATTTTCCATTTCATTTACGCTTAACATAGAATCCGGAACTTGAGAATAATATTTAGCGGCTTCAGCATATCTTTGAGTTGCGTATGCCGCAATTGCTGTATTCTTTTTCAACTGAATTTCTTCTGGATACTTTTCAACGCCGGCGGAGCCAAAGTTGAACACCTTTTCATAACTCTTTATCTCTAAAAGAGCACGTGTGATTTTTAAGTAAGCATCTTTAGTTTGATTCTTATCCAAATACTTTTCGTAGAGCAGCGCCGCATCGGCAAAAAGCTTTGCTTGATACATAATTGTAGCTGCTTCGAGATAAGCCGATGCATTGTTAGGATCAATCGCAATAATCTTCAAATACTTATTTATAGCATCGGTATATTTTCTTTGCTTAACCATCAGCTGGGCACTTTTAAACTTGAGGTCAATGTTAAGCGAATCGAGTTTTTCTGCTTCTTCGAAGTTTGATATCGCAAGCTCAGCAACTCCCATTTTGGCATATGAATCACCCAAATATTCATACACCAACCTTGGTTCAAAATTCACTTCTCTCAACTGAATGAATAGCCTGTTTGACCCGTTGGCATCGCCGCCATCCAACAACTCTTTAGCAAGTGTAAAAGCCGTTTTGTAGTCCTTCTTATCAAATGCTTTTTGAGCAGTAGCAAGTTTATCTTGCGCAAATACATTCACTGCTAAAAAAACAACTATTAGAAAGAGAGTAATTCGCTTCATTTTAACCTCGTCATCTTATTGTACCTTCATGGAACTGTTGCTGGACCAAGATCATGTGCCAGAACAATTGTTTGACCTTGTGTAAAAGTCATATATGTTGCAAAACCGGTTCCAAGACCTGTTCCAATCTCATTTAAAAATATGTAACATTCTCTAATTAGTGGATATTCTCCGTTTGATAAATAACCGGCTACCGGTTCAATATATTCTCCTCCTGTTGCCGATCTTTCATCTGTTCCAATTCTTAAAATCTTTATTCCTTTTGATTCTCTCGCAATGTTCAAACCAACAACGCCGATAGAGCTTTTATTTTTGATTACACTTTTCACAACGTCTTCTTCATTCTTAACAACAAATGCACCGCTTGGTTTTTTGTTCTCAAGTAACTCTATTTTCAAATTTTCAAATACGCCGGAATTCTGATCCGGAATAAAAACTTTATATTGTTTACTCTCACCAAGTAAGAGTTGTTTCAACTGAGTAGTAGTCAATCTAACTGCCGGGTGATTTGTATCAACAATAACTGTAAGCCCATCATAACAAACCTTTATTACCTTAACCTCAGATTTAGTCTTTTCTACAAACTTACTTTCATCATCTGTAAGACCGCGCGAGCTAACAAACATCTGAATTTCTCCATTCAAAATTTTTACAATTCCTTCGCGCGCTTTCACTTTTTCAACTTCTATTTTAGAAGCCGGATATGTAGAAACAAACGAGTCTCTTTGCTCAACAACCATCGAGTATAGAGATTCATCCGCATAGCACTTTAATGAGCCTTTCGTTGTAGTTTCTCTGGGCTCGGGTCCGCAACCAGAAATAAACAACATCATTATTGCTATTAGGAAAAGACTATTCAGTTTCTTCTTCATTTGCTCTTCGGTTTTTTATGGTGATTATAACAATTCGGTATAACCCGTAAAGAATCATTACAACCCCAAAAATTATTTTTACTTGTTCTGTTGCAAAAAGAGTTGTTGGGAATAGCTCCGTTGCCATTATTGCTATTCCCAACGCAACAAATATTACTCCTGCAGTATAACCAATGTAAACCATCAGTTTCTGCATGTTCATTTTAATTTTGTCCTTCCAAAGTAAATCTGTAAGGAAGCACAATCCAAACTGCTATTGGATGCTGATTTTGCAGAGCTGGTGAAAACGCGCTCTTCATAGCGGCATCAATTGCTACTTGATTGAATAATTCGGAGTCAGACTTAATTACAACCGCTTTTTTCGGTCTTCCGGCTTTATCAACCAATACTTTTACGAATACTTTACCGGTAATACCGGCACGTTTTGCAATTTCAGGATATTCAGGAGAAACCGAATGAACCATTTCCGGCAATTTTTCAACTGCTGTAAATGCGTTCATATCAGGATCTTCATCTTTGGGTGCTTCTTCAATTTTAATATCCTGAGTGATCTGAGCGCCGCCCGACAAATCTTCTGCTAAGGCTGGTGCCTGTTGCTGTGATATTTCTGTTTGAGAAGCAATCACTTGATCTGGTGGAGCTTCTTCATCTGGAACGGGTACTGGAACACCCACAGTTGGTGCTGCAACCGGACCAGCAACTTGAATTTGTGGAGCTACATTTTCTATTGATGTTTGTTGAAGTTCGCTGTAATTCATCTTCATTATTACAACCGGAGCTCCGCCTTCATCTTCTTGGGAGAGCACTTCGGATAAATAGTATGTTCCGATCAATAAGAGATGGAAAAAAATTGCGAGCGCCACACCAAGCGTATAGTTGCGTACATAGATCTTCTTTAACTCAAAAGCTCCATATACGTTTTGTTGTAATGCTACTGTCTCTGCCATTTTTTTCTCCTTAGATTGCTCTTGCCATTTCTCTTTTATCAATATCCGTCATTGGATCCAGAGCATAACGGTCCAATCCAACGAAGCGTAATTCATCAATAATATCAATCATCATGTGATATTTGCTTTTCTTATCAATTTTGATAAGAACGTTAAATCTTGGGTTTTCGGCCTTTTTGTTCTTCAAGAACTTGTTCAATTCTTCCCACTTAATTTTATGAGGCACCTCAAATCCAACATTCCAAAAAATTTGCATTGTTTCGTCAACACGCAAAGTAAGAAGGTTAGATTCACCCACCTTAATTGGTACATCCTTCGGGGGAAGGTTTATTTCGAGCGTTTGAGGTAAGCGAAAAACTGTTGTTAACATAAAGAACGTTAACAAAAGAAAAGCTACGTCCACCAATGGAGTCATATCAATACCTATATTGATTCTCTTTTTTGGTTTACGTTTGCTAAACTTATTTTTCCGTTTTGCACCACCGCTATCAGCAACTGCGCCACCGGACATATTAATCTCCTATTTTAACTTTTCTTTTCAATTTCAAAGTTAGTAACCATACTGAATTTAGTTATATTAACTTGATCCAGGATGCCCATTATATCTTGAACTATGCCATATTCAGCAGTAGCGTCTGCCTTAACAATCGTTCTAAGCTTAGGATTCGAAATTCTCGCTTTCATCAAAGTTTCTCCAAGCATTTCCTTTTTAACCGGGCTCGCTTGTTTATACTTGTATTGAGCGCCAAACATTTTTTCCATCAAGGTTTGGGAATCGAAACCCATAAAAATGTTACCGTCTTTATCAACATAAACTATCATTGTATTGGATTCTGGAAGTTTGATTTCCGAATGTGAAGTTGGTATTACTACTTCAACATCTTCCGGCGGCTTAAATGTAGTTGTAAGCATGAAGAATGTTAAGAGCAAGAACGCCACATCCACAAGCGGAGTCATGTCTATTCGAATTGAGACTCTTTTCTTTTTAATGTGCGGCATTAATTACCTCACTTAGATGTTTTTAATAATTGCATAACATTGTATTTAGCTTCGTCAATTTGGAATGTGAAGTTATCAACTTTGTTTACAAAGAAATTGTAAGAAACAATACCGATGATAGCAGCAATAAGACCACCAGCTGTGTTGATAAGAGCTTCAGAAATACCGGTAGCAAGACCGATAGCGTCTGGTGCACCGCCTGCGGCAAGCGCTTTGAATGAACGAATCATACCAATTACTGTTCCCAAAAGACCAACCATTGTAGCGATTGAAGAAATTGTTGAAAGAGCAATTAAGTTCTTTTCGAGAAGCGGAGTTTCAAGCATCAAAGTTTCTTCAACTGCGCGTTCTACTTCTACTAATTGTTTTTCTTTTTCTATGCCGGAACCTGCCGCGGTAACTTCTTGATATCTTGTTAATGCAGATTTCAATACGTTAGCAACTGAACCTCTTTGTTTATCGCAAGAAGCAACTGCTTCGTTTATATTGCCAGATCTAATTTGATCAATAACTGTTTTGAAAAATTTTGGAATAGGCTGTTTACCGGCAGCTTTCTTTAAAGAAAGTGTTCTTTCAATAATTACTGCAATTACCATGATTGATAAACCGATTAACAAAGCAACGAGTGGGCCACCTACATAAGTTAAAGCCATGATGTTACCACCGAGGGGAACATGTTTTGTGCCTTTTGTTGCGTAGTCAGCAAAGTTTGCCGGGTTACCAAGTACTAATTCATAAATTAAATATGCGCTTATCATAGCGACAAAGAAAAGGGTTACAATAAATGCAGATTGTTTCATTTGTGTTACTCCTTGATTATTTAATGTGTTCTGTTAATTACGTGAGAAAAATGTGCCATTTCAATATTTCTCCGGAACCGGCTTTTGGGGCGTTAAAATGGGGTTTTGAGTGCAATTAAGCAACTACTTTTTCAATATGAAATGAAAGCCATTTCAAAATGAAATGCCGGAAGGCGTTATAGTCCATATAATTTTCTCTTCCGCCAAAGAGTGGTTTCGGAGATTCCCAATATCCGGGAGGCTTCCTTTGTTGTTGAGGCCATTTTAAGAACATCAATAATATGCTGCCTTTCAAGCTCATCTATCTTTTGAACGCTTTGGCTTAGCGGTTTTGGCTTAAAGCTGTTAATTTCTTGCGGAAGATGTTCCGGCAGAACTGTATCGTTTTTGGCAAAGACAAGTATTCTCTTAACCATTGTCTCAAACTCGCGTACATTCCCCGGCCAGTCGTAATCGAGAAGTAATTTCTTGGTTTCTTCTGTTATTGTAATGTTGCGCTTAACGCCATACTTTACAACAAAATTTTGAAGCAACGCTTCTATATCATCTTTGCGCTCTCTCAGAGGGGGAATCTGGAGCCGTACGCCGACTATTCTATAATAGAAATCCTCTCTAATAACTCCGGCAGCAAGATCGCTTTCAACTTTTCTATTTGTCGCGCTGATGATTCTTACATCAACTTTGCGGGTAATGCTTTCGCCCACACGTTCAAACTCCATATTCTGCAAAAAGCGGAGAAGCTTCACTTGCATTTGTTTTGGAATATCGGCTACTTCATCTAAAAACAAAGTTCCGCCGTCTGCTAAATCCAATCTTCCCACCCTATCTTTTATTGCGGTTGTGAATGCACCTGTAACGTGCCCGAACAATTCACTTTCAAACAAATTTTCCGGAATAGCCGAGCAGTTGATAGCAATAAAAGGATTGTCTTTTCTGTTTGAATTTGAGTGGATGTATTTAGCTAGTAGTTCCTTTCCGGTTCCACTCTCACCTTCAATCAAAACCGGGATATCGCTTTCCGCAATTTCTTTTGCAGTGCGTAAAACTTGTTTTGTCTGTGCATTCACGGTAATGAACGATTCGCTGTGTAAAGTCTGCTCAAGCTGATCTGCTAATCCGCGGGCTTGCTTTACAAGGCGGTGATGCTCGAAAGCTTTTTCCACTATATGAAGAAATTCTTTGTGTGTAAACGGTTTGGTAATATAATCGTGAGCGCCTTTTTTAATTGCTTCAACTGCGCTTTCTATCGAGCCGTGTGCGGTCATCAAAACTATTGTAGTATCGGGCGAATTTTTCTTTATGTCTACGAGTGTGGAAATTCCATCCATCGGCTGCATTTTTAGATCAACGAAAGCGACATCGAAAAAAACTTCTTTGGTACGGTTAACACCATCAACCGGATTCGAAAACACATCCGGACTATATCCGTGCGAAATAAGCGCAAGCTCAATTGTTTTAAGAATATTTATTTCGTCATCAATTACTAAGATTTTGTTGCTGTGCATTTACACTACCGGTATTTTAATTTGAAATGTACTTCCTTTGCCAAGTTCGCTAAAAGCTTTTATTTCGCCGCTGTGAATTTCGATAATTTCCTTTGCGATTGAAAGACCAAGGCCAAGACTTCCGGGAGCCGAGTCATCAATCTGAATAAATTTATCAAATACTTTTTTAAGGTTAGCCGGGCTAATTCCAATTCCGGTATCGGAAATTTCTATGAAGAGGTCATCTTCTTTTTTGATAAACTCGATTTTAATCTCACCGCCGTTTGGGGTAAAGCGAAGTGAGTTTGAAACAAGATTTTCCACTGCGCTAAGCATACTGTTAATGTTGCCGTTAATATTAGAGCCGGAGCTTTTATCTATTACTTCCAGCTTGATGTCTTTTTCTTTGGCTTGGATCGAAAACTTTTTTGTAATGTGTTCGGCAAGTTTGGTTGCTTCAAAAGTCTCAAACTTAATTTTACCGATGTTGGCTTCCAATTTAGTCAACTCTAAAATTTCGTAAACAAGTTTGTTTAAGCGGTCGTAATCTTCCTTCATAGAAACAATAAGATCGTGCTGCTTATCATTAACGCTGCCTACAACTCCATCTTCAAACAAGCCGAGCGCCATTCCCATAGAGGTAAGCGGCGTTTTAAGCTCGTGAGAAACTTTTGCGATGAACTCGCTTTTCATTCTATCAAGTTCTTGATACTTGGTTACATCGTTGAAAACAAAGACCGTTCCTTGTGTTTCGCTTTCGGGAATATCCAGGGTGGCCGTCATAACATTGAAATATTTCTGAGAACCTTCACTGTCTTTGATGTTGATTATTTCATCTCTCTTTGTCCGGGGATCAATTTTGCTCTTACCTCTGGCTTTGGTTCTTTCCTGCCGAAGAATCTTTTTTATTTCCGGATTCTTGATAGCCTTTTCACCAAATATTTCGTTGAAAGCTTTATTCGAAAGAAGCACTTTGAAATTTTCATCAACCATCAAAACCGGCTCGTTCATTCCTTCAATCAGCAGTTCCGATTTTCTTTTCTCATAAAGAATCTTGTTGAGATTTAACTGCTCATAACGTTCGAGCCGCTCGCTCATCTTATTAAATTCATCTGCAAGCGTGTTAATTTCATCCGAGTTCTCGTCAAGCTCAATGCGCTCGCTAAAATTTCCCTCGGCAATATGAGAAACCGTTTGCCGGAGCTTGGTAATTGGGCGAACGATATAGTTGGAAAATTTTGTTCCGAAGACAAAGCTGATAAAAATTGCGCCGAGAAGAATTAATAGAATGGTTATTGCGGCAGTTTGGGTTATGGTTTTAACGTTTTGCACAGATTCATTAAGCGACGTGTGGTTTAACAAGAGAATTTTGTTACACTTTCCTTTGATGGATTGAAGCTGGGTAATCAAATTTCCTAAATCTACTTTTACTTTTGGAGCCGCGCCTCGAAGAAATATTTTATAATCCAGCGTGTTAATGTTTTCCTCTTTGAACTTGGTTAGCTCAAGCTGCATTTCATTCAGAATTTTCTCTTCTTCTTTTGAAAGCACAAGCTCTTTTGTTTTTTGGTGCCAGTCAAAAAATTCGTTTGTGCTATTTGTAAATAGACTGTCTCCTCTGGCAAAATCCTGGTTAAACATGATAATTACGGCTTCAACCTGCTCATCCAAAGATTTACTCATGTTATCGGAATAAATAATTACACGGTAGTTGTCCTGCATAGTTTGCTTTATGTACTCGTTAAAGCGGTAGAAATTGTAGATACTCCAAAGCGTAGCAAGAAACATAATCAGCAGAATTACCGTGAATCCAAGGATAATTTTACTGCGTAAACTTGTAGTATAAAGATTTATCATGAATTAATAGCTGTTTTAATTGGCTACTTTAAAATAGCCATCGTATTACTTAAATAAACATCTTTTTTGTAATTTGAAATAGTAACAAGTTAAGGATAATGGAATGTTGCGCAACAAAATGATAGATAAAAAAATTGGCGCCGAACCTCATTTTAATTGGAGAAGCCATGAACCGGTTAGATTGGAGGGATTTAGCGATGCCGTTTTTGCTTTCGCTGTAACACTGCTTGTTGTCTCGCTGGAGGTACCAAAAACCTTTGATGAGCTTCTTGAAACAATGAGAGGATTTCTGGCTTTTGGGCTTTGCTTCTCACTTCTAATTTGGATTTGGTATAACCAATATCTCTATTTCAGAAGATTCGCCTTAAATAACGGATATGTTTTTGCACTCAATGCTCTGTTAATTTTTGTAGTACTCTTTTATATATACCCGCTCAAGTTTTTGTTCATCTTTCTTGCCAATATACCAATGGGACTTCTGGGCTGGAGCAATTTAGAAGACTCCCTTAAAATGATTAGACCGGAACAAACCCCCACCCTAATGATAATTTACAGCGCCGGTTATCTTCTCGTATTTTTCGTAATGTTTTTACTCTATCTTCACGCGTACAACAAGAGAAACTTTTTAGAATTGAATGCTTCGGAAACCATCGTTACAAAATCTGAAATGCAGTCCTCAGCACTGAACATGGGCATCGCGTTGCTTTCTATTCTAATTGTGTTGATTGGCGGCGTTGCTTATTCAGCATGGGCTGGTTGGATATACTGCTTAGTAGGTCCTGCTCTGGCAATTAATGGTACTGTTATGGGCAAAAAGGCAAAACGCGCTGCTGAAATTATTACAAAGTAACGCGGTGATACAATTTGTATAACCTTAGAATGGAAAGCCAAATGAAAAAAGCAGTCTTCTTTTTTATCCTCTTTTCTTCTCTAATTTTTGCGCAGTTTGGTTCTCAAGACTCCGGTGGAAAGTTATTACCGGAACAAAAATGTTACGATGTAAAATTCTACGATATTAATCTTACCATTGATCCTGCGGAGAAAGCCATTGGTGGATTTACAACTATAACCGCTGCCGCCTTAAGCGATCTGCAAACAATTGTGATTGATCTTGATAACACTATGGCAATCAGCGAGCTTACTCGAATATTCCCCGATGGAAACGAAACAGAAATCCCATTCAAGCACGAAAACGGAAAAATCAACATAACTTTCCACGGTGTAATTAAACAAGGAGAAATTTTTTCTGTAAAAATTTCTTATGCCGGTGCGCCAAGAGTTGCCAAGCGCCCGCCCTGGGATGATGGATTCATCTGGTCGAAATCAAAAAGCGGAGATGATTGGGTTACATTAACATGCCAGGGCGGCGGCGCAGATATCTGGTTTCCATGTAAAGACCATCCAAGTGATGAAGCAGATTCAGTTGCAACTCATTTTACAGTACCGGCAAATTTGCTTTGTAACGGTTCCGGCAAACTTCTTTCTTCTTTAGACAATAAGAACGGAACTAAAACATGGAATTGGTTTTCACACACGCCAATCAATAATTATAATGTGATGTTTTACTTGGGTCACTACCATATTATTCGTTATGATTACACAAGTGTAACCGGCGAAACAATTCCTTTTACAGTATGGGTTTTACCGGAAAGTCTGGAAAAAGCAAAAGTTCACGCGCCTCAGTTTCTTCTGCATATGAAAGTTAACGAGGAAATTCTTGGCCCATATCCTTTTAGAATTGATAAATATTCCGTAGTAGAAACACCTCATCTTGGAATGGAACATCAGACAGCAATTGCTTATGGTGCCGGATGGAAAAACCATAAAGATTTCCCGTTTGATTGGCTTCATCATCATGAATTTTCTCATGAGTGGTGGGGCAATTTAGTTACTGTTGCCGATTGGAGCGACTTCTGGATTCACGAAGGAACCGGGACTTACATGCAGCCGCTTTATCTTGAGAGGGTTTTCGGAAAAGAAATGTATTCAGGATACATGAAAAGCATCAAAAGATTTTCGAACAAACAACCGCTTGCGGTTCGAGGAGAAAGAACGAGCGGTGAAAGTTATAACAACGATATTTATTATAAAGGCGCCTGGATTCTTCACACACTGCGCTACTATTTAGGCGATGAAACTTTCTTCAAAGTTTTCCGGCTCTGGGCTTATCCAACAGAGGCAATGGAGAAAATTAAAACCGGCGCGCAATGCCGCAACGCTACAACCGATGAGTTCTTACAAATGGCAGAAAAAATCTCCGGCAAAAAATTAGATTGGTTCTGGGAAGTTTACATGCGACAGGCTTCGTTGCCAAAACTTCACTACAAGAAAGAACAAAATAAAATTGTGCTTTGGTGGGAAACAGAAAACAATATTCCGTTCCCGCTTCCGGTTGAAGTGAAAACATCTGGTGTAGTTAAACATTTAGATATGCAGAGCGGTAAAGGCGAGCTTACCCTTACTGAAAACGAAGAGTTTACAATTGACGCGAATGAGCAATTGTTGATGGAGTTAATAAAAGATTAATTTTGTTGTGTCCGTTTAGTAAAAAATTTAACCGAAAAGAACACAAAGCGAAAATTAAACGAATTACAAAGAACACTAAGAAAAGAAGAAAAACATGAACGAAATATTTATTCTATTATTAATTGGTTTGGCTGCTGGGTTACTTAGCGGCTTACTTGGTATCGGCGGCGGCATAATAATTATTCCCATGCTGGTTGGATTTTTAGGCTACACACAAAAAGAAGCGCAAGGAACTTCACTCGGCTTGCTGCTTTTGCCAATTGGCATTTTAGCTGTAATGAATTATTACAAAGCAGGCTACATAAATGTAAAAGCGGTTGGGATTATGGTTGTTACATTTGTGATTGGAAGTTACTTTTCATCAAAGTATGTTACTTCTCTGCCGGATGCGGCTCTGAAAAAAATCTTTGCAGTGTTCTTGCTCATTTACGCTTTCAAGCTTTTAATGGAAAAGTAACTGCTGCACAGATCGATAATTTTATGTGGTTTGCTTTATCATGCTCTTGCCCGCCTTGCCTCAGCCCAGCTTCGCCGAAGCGAAAGCGCGGTGAGCAACGCGAGGCAGGCTCTTAACCTTAGTCTTGTTCATTGTGTTAACCAAATAATATTTTTATAGACAGAAGCTCCCCATGAAAAAAACTTTACTCGCCTTTGTAATACTTTCTGCCACACTCTTCGCGCAAAACAATCTTTGGATTCTATCGGCACCGGCTTACAAAGAGTTTACTAAAATAGACCGCGCCGGAACAACAGTAATTCCCAATGGAAGATTTATAACGCCGCTTGGAAAACAAATTACTACAGCGCCGCATCCTTATGGATTGGCATTAAGTCCGGATGGAAATACCGCAGTTACGGCGAACTCCGGAACGGGTCCGCTGTCTATTACAATCATTAAAAATATTTTGAGTGAGAATCCGCAAGTTATGCAAGTTCCGCCGGGTGCTTCTACTGATAAAGGCGTTCTTGAATCTGTGTTCATGGGATTAGCAATATCGCCGGATAATAAAATTGTTTACGTAAGCGGCGGGCAAACAAATAAAATTTACTTGTTCAATCTTTCTAACGGCCACAAGATTGATTCGATTGACTGCGCGCTTATTGATAAACAAAACGATTACACCAACGGTTACATTGGCGATATGGTTCTCTCAAAAGATGGGAAAAAACTTTTCGCGGTTGATCAGATTAACTTCAGAATGATTGTGATTGATACGAAGAGCCGGAAGTTAATTCAGAATGTTCCGGTGGGGCGTTATCCTTTTGGAATTTCCTTATCACCCGACGAGAAAAACATTTTTGTTGCCAACGTTGGAATGTATGAGTACAAGAAGATCAAAATTTTGAATGCGAAGAAAAAAGGAATGAACTTTCCTCCATTTGCTTATCTATCGAAGGAATCAGAGAAAGGAATTAAGGATGATGAGTCTGAAGTTCCGGGACTTGGGAATCCTTA
>DAIEQT010000471.1 GCA_027347545.1 Ignavibacteria bacterium
AATACTTGGTGCCGGTATATCCGGATTAGCGACAGCTTTCTGGCTAAACAAAAAAGGTTTTGATGTAACGATACTCGAAGCACAAAGCCAAGTTGGCGGTGCTATGCAAACCAGTCGTGAAGATGACTTCTTGATTGACTTTGGTCCTAACAGCGGTTTGGAAACTACACCGTTAATTAGGCAGATTGTTGATGAAGTCGGTTTATCGGATGAAATGATTTATGCGAGTGAGATTTCAAGCAAGCGTTACATTCTAAGAAATGATAAACTGCACGAATTGCCAATGGGTTTATCACCATTTATAAAAACGAAATTATTTTCTACCAAAGGCAAATTGCGTTTGTTTGGCGAGCCTTTCATCGGAAAATCTACCGATGGTTATTACCAAAGCATTGCAGAGTTTGTAGAACGTAGACTTGGCAAAGAATTTCTTGATTATGCTATTGATCCTTTTGTAAGCGGAGTATTTGCCGGCGATCCTACAAAGTTAAGTGTGAAATCTGCTTTCCCCAAACTTTACCGTTTAGAGGAATTATACGGTGGTTTAGTTAAAGGGATGATTAAGGGTGCGAGAGAAAGAAAGAAGCGCGCTGAAGAATCAAAGCAAAGCGCAAAAATGTTTTCATTCAAGAATGGTATGCAAACTTTTCCGGTAGCTATAGCAGAAACTTTGGTAGGGAAAATAATTCTTGAATGTAGAGTGAAGAGTGTAGAACGTAGAGTTGGCGGTTGGAGTGCCGTATGTGATAAAGACGGACAGACAATTACACTGGAATGCGATCAAATTATATCAACTGTTCCGGCATATATAGCTGCGGAAATTTTTGGCGGACTTGATTCTGAATTGATTAACCACTTGAATTCGATTTACTACCCACCCGTAATGGTTTTGTATCTTGGCTTCAACAAGAGTGATATCGGAATTCCACTAGATGGTTTTGGCTTTCTTATCCCATCGAAAGAGAAAAAGAAATTTCTTGGTGCAATTTGGAGTTCAACAATATTCCCAAATCGCAGTAGTGAGAATAAAGCTGCATTTACATTGTTTGTTGGTGGTGCAAGATCGCCACAAATATTGGAAGCTCAAAAAGACAATCTGATTAAAAATGCCCTAGCAGAGTTTAAGAAAATAATGAAGACAGACTCTGAGCCGATCATCATAAAAGAAAAAATGTGGCAGAAAGCTATACCGCAGTATAATATTGGGCACGTTGAGCATGAAAACTATTTTGATAAATTTGAAAAAGAAAATCCGGGAATCTTTCTGAGTGGAAATTACCGCGGAGGGATTTCTGTCGGAGACTGTGTAAAGAATTCTGAAGAAGTAGCAAGGAAAGTAATTGATAATTGATAATGGAAAATTATATGGAGAATTGGTTTGTTTCTGAGAGAGTTGAAGACTACGGAAATCCTGTGCTTGATAAGAGCTTTCAATTTGGGGTAAGAATTGTAAAATTCTACGCGATACAAATTAAGCAGAATTATCAATACAAAGATTTGTTCAGACAACTGCTGCGGAGCGGTACATCTATTGGTGCTAACATTACAGAAGCACAAGAGGCAGTTTCAAGAAAAGATTTTTCTAACTAACTTTCTATTGCACTTAAAGAAGCAAAAGAAACAGAATACTGGCTCAAAATATTTTTTATGTCATCAATTATTAGTGAAATTGATTTTAATGATTTAATTAACGGATGTAGAGAGATAATCAGATTATTAGTTTCTATCATTAAAAAACTCAGAACAGACTAATTATCAATTACTCGCCTCGCTTGATCCACCTTGGCAAATTGAAGGCATGACGGGCGCGAGTCGAAGCGGGTCAATTGGCAATTATCAATTTATGTAGAGGTGATTATGGCAAACTTTCCAACAAAAAGATTTAGACGATTGAGATACAACCCAACCGTTCGCGATATGATTCGCGAAACCGTTCTTACAAAAAACGATTTAATTTATCCGCTCTTTGCTGTGCCGGGCAAGGGAATCAAGAACGAAGTAAAATCAATGCCGGGCGTTTACCAAATGTCCATTGATGTTCTCGTCGAAGAATGTAAGGAAGTAGAGAAGCTTGGCATTCCCGCTGTAATACTTTTTGGAATTCCTGAGCACAAAGATGAAGTTGGTTCCGGCGCGTATGATTCTAACGGAATAATTCAACAAGCGGTACGAGCAATTAAAAAAGAAACGAAAATGCTAGCAGTCATCACGGATGTTTGTTTGTGCGAATATACATCACACGGACATTGCGGAGTTTTGGATGGAGAAAGAATTCTGAACGACGAAACTGTCGACTTGCTTGTTAAGGAAGCAATATCTCATGCTGAAGCTGGTGCTGATATTATCGCTCCTTCAGATATGATGGATGGAAGAATTGGCGCAATAAGAAAAGCCCTCGATGAAAAAGGTTTCTACGAAATTCCAATTATGAGTTACGCTGTTAAATATGCTTCCGGTTATTACGGACCTTTTAGAGACGCTGCAGAATCTACACCGGCATTTGGAGATAGAAGATCACATCAAATGGATATTGCTAACACGAACGAAGCATTGCGCGAAGCTGAAAGCGATGTTGAGGAAGGTGCAGATATTATTATGGTTAAACCAGCCGGAGCCTACCTAGATATTATTTGGCGTGTTAAAGAAAAATTCCAAATGCCTACGGCTGCTTACCAGGTTAGCGGTGAGTATGCTATGATTAAAGCTGCGGGACGCAACAATTGGATTGATGAGCAGCGTGTTATGATTGAATCACTTATGGCAATTAAACGTTCCGGCGCAGATATGATTCTTACTTACTTTGCAAAAGATGTTGCAAAGTATTTAGATGCAAACAAATAAAAATTTGAGGAAAGAATGCTGACAAGCAAAAGTGAAAAACTTTTTGAAGAAGCTAAAAATTACATTCCGGGTGGAGTGAATTCACCGGTACGCGCCTTTAAATCCGTTGGCGGAACACCGCGATTCATTTCGAAAGGAAGCGGTTCAAAAATTTATGATGTTGATGGCAACGAATACATTGATTACATAGGAAGCT
>DAIEQT010000490.1 GCA_027347545.1 Ignavibacteria bacterium
CGAATTTACAAAGAGATATATGAGCCCGGATTAGTTATCTCTGAAGCCGCTTACCGAATGCTCATAGCAAGCGATGCGGATATACCTTACACGATTGACCAGTGGAATAACATCCCGGTTACTGAGAAACAAAAAGTTGCACTTACTGCGAAGCATAAGTTTGTTGCTACTTTTGCGCCTCCCGATTTATTCGCTAAGAGTTCACACACCGGCAGAAGCGGCGCCGATGTTTGGTATGACAACGGTATCTTCTTAACAAAAAGTAAAAACGATTTTGAAACAGGCTGTTTGGCGATAACGAATTGGTTGCACCCTATCACACTGAGGGACGAACAGACGGGAGAATTTTACACGACCGCAAAATTAACAATTAATGAAGTAGAAGCGCCTAATCTAGTGCATTCGCTTCTGAATCTTCAGAAAGATAAACACAATGAAAAAGTGTACTCTAAAGTGCCTCACGGGCTTACGCATTCGCCAGATGCATTGAGGTACTTGTTGACGGAAATAGTACAAACGTCCACCGAGAAGAAAGAAGAAGACTTACGAATGGTTCCTCGACCTTCAGCACGGAAGAGCGCGGGAAAGCTGCACGATCTAAGTTTAAAATTTTAAGGAGTATAAGATTTGAAACTTATTGCTGCAAGACAAAACTTGGATTCACAATAATAAACTTGAACTAATATGACAAACATTTATCTGCTAACCGAAGATCTACCTAAGACAGAAGAGAATTTAAAATTCTGTGAAGATCTTGTTGAAAGAATAAATAGTGATCATCCTCATTCTGCTTTTATGGAAACGCTTGCTGACGTTATGAGAGTAAAGATCACAAGCGAGTATAAGATAATGTGTGAAATGTACGTTCGAGATCACTGTAATATTAAAGTAGAAGTGGAGATTGCGGCATGATGACTAAGTTTGATTATTTCAAGTGTTGGATAAAGTATAAAGTCTTCCACAAACAAAGAAAGCCGAAGGACGTTCAAGAATTCTGGAAGAAAGCAGAAAATGATTCATGGAAGAATTACTCTCAAGGAATCGAGAAAAGCATTTTCCTTGCCAACTTGATAGAAAGATTACCTTCGCTTAAAGATTGTAAGATTTTAGAACTCGGCTGTAATGTTGGAAGAAACTTGGCTTACTTAGAATCTGTGGGGTGCAAAAGGCTGTATGGGGTCGAACTAAACAAGGACGCTATTGAAGCAAGTAAAAAGATTTATCCGGGACTGAAAGCAAAAATATTCAACTCGACAATAGAAGATTTTATGCAAACCCATTTTGAACAATATAGTCTGATCTTCACAATGGCGGTTCTTGAACACATACCGCAAGAAAGTGAGTGGATATTTGCGTCTATAGCAGCTAGGAGCTACTATATCGTTACGATAGAAGATGAGAAATCAATTAGCAAAATCTGTTTTCCGCGAAACTATAAGACAATCTTCGAGCGATTAGGAATGCAACAGATATACGAAACCGGTTGCAACGAGGTTCATAGATCACTAACAAAGAATTTCAAAGCAAGGATATTCCAACATGAGGAGAGGAAGTAATGCCACTATTCGTTTATCGTTGTAACGTTTGTGGATGTACAGATGAGAAATTTCTCCCGGTTGAGCGTAGAGAAGAACAGTTTGATTGTAGTTGTAAATTGGTGAATTGCCAATTCGATTATTTTATGAAAACAGGTGAAACCGACCTAGTAAAATGTCCCGGCAAAATGATCTTCCAGCCAATGCAGAAAACAAGTTTTTATTTTAAGGAGAAATAATATGAGAATGGCAATCTTTTTAAGCGCTTGCGTCATAGCAAAAGTTATAGATCCCAAAGTTTACGAAGAAGAGATGCCGGATTTATTGGCAGCATTCCTTCTAATCGTATTTGTAGCATGGGATATTCTTGAACTCCTTACTAGATAGAATAATGCTTAATAAAACTTAGGAGAAATAAAATGAACAGATTAGCCATCGGTTGACAAAGAAAAGATAAAATTATAGAATTACTCGCAAGGTGAATGAAAATGTCAGAAAATAAAGCAGATAGTAAAATAATCCATACAGATGCAAAGCAATATGAGAATATTGCAAAGCGAACTAAGATTGTTGATAACCAGGAAACCCGTGATCTTCTGCTCAATGATACTTATAAAGCAATAGAAATCGCACTTGATAAAGACGGCAGCACCGGCAAACTTTCAAATCCAGATGGAATAGTAAAAGGCGCACCGGTAATGTACCGAGGTTTTTTTATACAATGTTTCGGGTATGTTCATTATGAAAGCGAATTAGATATTTACGGTAAGATGAAGTGGTACGGATTCGCAAGGATAGTTGATAAAGGAAGAAGGATTCAGTTTGATGCCTTTAAGAAATCATCCGAGCACGAAGCTGGAAGAGAATTATTCATGCTTGTTGATGCTTATTACGGAACAAAGGTGATAGTGAATTAATGGAACAATTAGGAAGTCGTGAAGAGCAGAAATTAAAGATGTTGGAGATGGCAGAACTTGCCGCTAGTACGAACGGAAGACCTTGTAAAGAATGTTTTGGAAGAGGATTTTCGCATTGGGATGTAGGATTAAAACAATATGTGCCGTGTATCTGTGTGACGAAAGCAGATAAGAAAATAGTTGCTGAGAAAATAGATGAAGTCAGAAAGAATGATCTTGAGAAGAAACCG
>DAIEQT010000501.1 GCA_027347545.1 Ignavibacteria bacterium
TCAACAAGAGAATTTAGCTTGAAGACTAAGTAACCTTGCCCGCCGCTTCTTACATTTTTAATTTCGCGCTCTATTAGGTCCATAAACTTTTCGCGCATATTAATTGGTGCAACAGAAAGTTTCCGGTAGGTTTTTTGTTCAGAGTATCCAGTTAGAAAATTAAAAATTTCAGATACGTCAGCGCATATTTCCGGATTAGCGGTGAAGTAACCAATGTCGGTATAAATACGAGCAGTAGTTGTGTTGTAATTTCCAGTTCCTAAATGAACGTAACGTTTAACACCATCAATTTCTTTGCGTACAACCAATGTCATCTTTGCGTGAGTTTTCAAACCGACTAAGCCATAGACAACATGAACGCCGGCTTTTTCAAGTTCGCGAGCCCAGTAAATATTATTCTCTTCATCAAAACGAGCCTTTAGCTCAACAAGAACAGCAACTTGTTTTTTCCGTTCGGCAGCCTCTATTAAATATTTTACTATTGGAGAATTTAGCCCAACGCGGTACAAGGTTTGTTTAATCGCAAGGACTTCAGGGTCGCGGGCAGCTTGTTTAACAAATTCCACAACCGGATTAAATGAATCGTAAGGATGATGAAGCAGAAAATCTTTTTTCTGAATGAGAGAGAAAATGTTTTCTTCTTCAAATGGTTCCGGAGTAACTGCATGGAATGGTTTTTCTTTCAAGTGAGGCAGTTGCAAATCATAGAGAAGCATAATGTCGCTTAAACCCAGAGCACCATCAATTATATGTACATCCTCACGTGAGATTTCCAAATTCTCGATCAGAGTTTCAATCATATATTCCGGCATCTGCTTCTCAACTTCTAAACGTACTACAGAGCCAAACTTTCTTTGTTTTATATTTTCTTCAATCACTTGAAGTAGATCATCGGCTTCATCTTCTTGAATTTCTAAATCGGTATCGCGTGTTATTCTAAATCTATATGCTTCAAGTATATCAATGCCTGGGAAAAGATATTGCAAGTTGGTTTTGATTAAGTCACCAATCCAAACGAACTTAACCATCCCATTCCCATTTTTGGGTTTAGTCTTGATGATTTGATCAACCCTCAGAAGACGGGGCATGTTTGTCGGTACTTTAATTCGCGCAAAGTTTTTTTCGCCGTTTGGTTTTTTGATTCTAACTGCAAAGCTCAAACTAAGATTGGAAATGTAGGGGAATGGTCTTCCCGGATCGAAAGCAAGCGGTGTTAGCACAGGATAAATTTCTTGTACAAAATAATCATTAAGTGCGTCGCGCTCTTCTTTTGTAAGATTGCTTAAATCACAAATGCAAATTTTATTCTCTTTCAACTTTGGAATTATTTCATTTTGCCAATAATCATAAATCTTCTTAATCATTTGCTGAACAGCTGACTCAATCATCTTTAGCTGTTCGGTCGGGGCGAGACCATCAAGTGAAGTATCAATAACTTTTGCACGGATTTGCTCTTTGATTCCCGCTATACGAATCATGTAAAATTCATCGAGGTTGGAAAAGAAGATAGAGATAAATTTTACCTGGTCTAACAAAGGTAACTCGGGATTTAACGCTTCTTCTAATACGCGTCTGTTAAATTCGAGCCAGCTTAAATCTCTATTGAAGAAATTTTCCGGGCGTAAGTATTTGTTTAAGTTTTCTTTTGAGAGTCTCATTATTATCTCTATATAAAACAGATTTATTTTTTGAATTTCTTAGCTGAAGTAAAACTTGCAATATCGTATTGAATTTCACTCTCCGGCATTGCCAAGCGTTTAATCTTTACCTTAGCAATTTTGAAGAACCTTTCTGCTAACGTATCGTGGTAATCCGAGAATATGACGATTTCTTTTATCCCGGCAGCAATTAACGCTTTAGAACAATTTGTGCATGGCATATTTGTTACGTATGCCGTAGCATTAGCAGTGCTAACGCCATGAGAAGAACATTGTAGAATCGCATTCATTTCTGCATGGATGGTTCTTACACAATGATTATCCACCAACATACATCCATCGTTTTCGCAGTGCACATCGCCGGGAATTGAGCCGTTATATCCGGTTGAAAGAATTTGTTTATCACGTACAAGCACACAACCGCAATGCATTCTAGGACAAGTTGCCCGTTCCGAAACCAACATAGCTACTTTTAAGAAGTATTGGTCCCACGATGGGCGTTTGGATTTTTTCATCATATTTCCGCTATTTATGAAATCGGGGTTGTAATTTATTGTTTTTTCGCAATAATTAACAAAATGAATTGAAAGTAACTAACTAGTGAGGATTTTTGTGCGAAAACGGTTTAAAAAGCGACTGCCAAGGTTGAGGGCGGACCTTAGCAGTCTATCAGTAATTTAAGGAGGGGTTACTGATTTCCAGTATTAAGGATACTTGTGTGTATTCAATCTTCATACCAGTATGATTATCGTGAATTCTAGCGAAAAGTTTAGCGTTGAGTTGAAGAAAAAACCTCGAATAAGAATTATTCTTATAATTTTTCTTGGAAATAGGAAATGGGGTATTAAATACCGATTTAGAGTTTTAACGTTCTGTACGTAGTAACTTCAAGTAATTTCTTCCGAAGCAGGTAGCAGTATCTTGAATGTTGTTCCAGAATTTAAGGCAGAACTTTTCACGAAGATTTTTCCGCGGTGATAATCTTCAATGATTCTTTTTGACAAGCTTAAACCAAGACCCCAACCGCGTTTCTTTGTGCTAAATCCAGGTCGGAAAATATCTTTTCGATTACCGGATTCAATTCCTTTTCCGTTGTCGGAAATCTCAATCTCAATTTTGCTTTTATTTTTCTGTATCAGAAAATGAATTTTTCCATCCTTG
This sequence comes from Ignavibacteria bacterium, assembly GCA_027347545.1. Lineage (GTDB taxonomy): Bacteria > Bacteroidota > Ignavibacteria > Ignavibacteriales > Melioribacteraceae > Stygiobacter. Next base: position 2,820 of record DAIEQT010000501.1, read on the forward strand.
TGTTCAATTGCGTCTAATGCATTTTTAATTAAATTCTCTACTACCCACTCGAATAATTCTGTGTTTAGATTAGTTTTTACTGCTTTTTCTCCACTCATTGTTATTACAACACTTTTGCCAAGGTGCGGAAGTCTTCTCTGGAAGTAATTGACCACTCTTTCGATAACTTCAAAAGGGGACTCGCTTTTCAGTTCTGGCTTTGAACCAATTTTAGAAAACCGTTTGGTTATTTTATTCAGTCTGGAGAGGTCACTTTCGATCTCTTCGGAAGTATCCAGCACTTTATCCGGATTGTTGTAATTCATTTTCAGAATTTCGTTCCAGCCCATTAAGCTTGAAATTGGCGTACCAAGTTGATGAGCTGTTTCCTTACTCATTCCCACCCAAATATTGCTCTGCTCGCTTCTCTTTATGTAACTAAAACTTGAGTAAGCTATGGCAATAAAAAGAATCGCAAAAATGATTTGAAGATAAGGATAGTAACGAAGCCTTTGAATGATTTCCGAATCGCCAAAATAAATTCTCGATAAAATTTTTCCATCTGGAGTTCTTACGTCAATAGGTTGATGTGTTGTTGAAAGCTCTTTAACCTTGTTCTGAAGCAGAGTCTTTAACTGATCCGGAGTTATTGTAGAATCATGTTCAATATTTTTATATCCGAATCCAACTGTAGTAGAAACTTGATCTTTGTTATCCGTAAGTACTAACGGGAAATCAATACGGCTGATGATGTTGTTAAAAATAAAACTGAGGTCGCTATTGTTTGTTTCGGGATCTGCGGCAAATTCTAATCCGTTAGCATAAAGTTGAACAAT
>DAIEQT010000511.1 GCA_027347545.1 Ignavibacteria bacterium
AAAAACACATGGAAATTCAAAGGAGAAAACATTCCCGATTTTTCATGGGCAACAAGTAGCGGTTATTTGTGGGATGCAACTACTGCAGAGGTAGATGATGCCGGAAGACGCGTACTAACTGATGCGGCTTATCCGCCGAAATCAAAAACGTATGAAGAAGTTGCGCTCTTTGCAAAACTTTCTGTTCAACAGCTTTCAGTAGATCAGCCGGGCTATCCGTTTCCTTATCCAAAGATTACAACATTTAACGGTGAGACAGATGGCGGCGGCGGGATGGAAATACCAATGATGTGCAACAATGGAATAAGCGGACGCGGCGGGCAAGCGGGCGTTACGCTTCACGAAATTGCGCACACCTATTTTCCTTTCTTCATGGGAATAAACGAACGCAAATACGCTTGGATGGATGAAGGCTGGGCAACATTTTTTACTTCGGCAAATCAAGCTAATGTAGTAGATGAAGGCACAGGAGACGAATTTGAAGGAAACATCCGAGGAGTTAGCGCAATGATGGGAAACGAAACAGATTTTCCTCTGATAACTCTTTCTTCTAATACACCTACCAGCCAGAATTATGGTTTTAATTCTTATACGAAGGCATCAACGGCATATTACTTTTTGAAGGAAGTTCTGGGAGAAGGCTTATTTAAGAAAGCACTGCTCGAGTATATAAACAGATGGAACGGCAAGCATCCGCTTCCGTACGATTTCTTTAATACATTTAATGATGTAGCAAAAGAAGATTTAAGCTGGTTTTGGAATCCATGGTTTATAGTGCAAGGATATCCGGATTTGGGAATTAAATCTGTAAGGCCGGCAAAAGGAGGAACAGAAATAGTGGTTGAAAAAGTCGGCAACGTTCCAACTCCAATTGAGCTGGAAATTACTTACTCGGATAACACAAAAGAAAAAGTTTACCATAAAATAACCGTGTGGAAATCTGGCAACACAGAATTTAAGATAGAGTTGAAGAGCGCCAAAGAAGTTAAACGAGTTGCGTTGTTGGATGAACGCTCGCCGGATGGCAAACTAAAAAATAATGTTTGGGTGAAGAAGTAAAAGAATAGCACGCGGATTTACTAAGATGATTATGATTCTTTATGATTTATCTTAATCGAATCATAACAATCATAATGAATCTGCGTGCTGCTTTAGCTTTCAAAGTGAAGATCACAGATCAAACTTTTGGGGTTGTGAATCACCAACCAGATTAATAAACTTGCTCATATCAAAAAGGAAAGATGGCTTCCGTGAATAAAAAACTTTTACTACTGTTATTTGTACTGACTATTAATTTTGCCGATGCGCAAGATATAATTCAAAAGGGAAATGTTTATTATCTCGCCAACACGTTAATAGTAAAATTTAAGAAAGGTGCTTCCCCGCAAGCCAGTGTGCAGTCTTTACAGAAGAAAGGTTTTGCGCCATTCACAGTTACAGAAGCAACAAAACTTTTTCCGGAAGAATCAGTTCTTAGAAAAGGTACAAACTCGCTCGGCAATATTTATCTGCTAAAATATAGCTCTACCGAAGATCCGGTTGAGTTAGCAAAGAAATTTTCGAAAATTAAAGATGTAGAGTACGCCGAACCAAAATATGTTCACCGTGTAACCGTTGTTCCAAACGATTCTATCTTTTTAACCGGACAGCAAATTAATTTAAGCAGAGTTTCCGCAACTCAAGCATGGGATATAACCAGAGGAGACTCATCCGTACTAATAGCTATTGTTGATACCGGCGTTGATTGGGCTCATCCCGATTTAGCCGCAAATATTTTGAAAGACAATATGGGCAAAGTAGTTGGGAAAGATTTTGGCGGATTGAACGGAACCCTGGATGATGATCCGAGCGAAGACAAAGAACCGGGCGGAAAGCTGGCTTATCATGGAACCCACGTTGCCGGAATTGCTGCGGCTGTTTCCAATAATAAAATTGGAATAGCCTCCATCGGTTATAACTGCACTATTCTTCCCGTAAAGACAAGCCGCAGCGATAGAAGAGATGTCAACGGTTATCCATTTGTTTACTATGGTTTTGAAGGAATAAAATACGCAGCAGACAAAGGCTCAAAAGTAATTAATTGCAGCTGGGGTGGCTCAAGCTTTTCCCGTTACGAACAAGAAGTTATAGATTATGCTACATCCAAAGGAAGCTTGGTTGTTGGCTCTGCCGGAAACGAAAACACAAAGGCGCCCTTCTATCCGGCAAGTTATAAGGGAGTGCTATCGGTAGTTTGGGGTCTCATTGATAAGGATAATCGTTATGCCGGAGCCACTTACGGAATAAATACGGATGTACTTTCCCCCGGCAGTGATATTCTTTCAACATATCCAATTTATACCGGCATTCCTTACAGACAACTGAGCGGTTCATCAATGGCGGCGCCGCTTGTTAGCGGTATTGCCGGATTAGTAGCATCTAAGTTTCCAAATTATTCTGCATTGCAAATAGGAGAGCAAGTTCGTGTAACATCAGATGATATTTATTCCAACGGAGTAAACCCGGACAGCGTTAAATACCTTATCGGCAAAGGCAGAGCAAATGCTTACCGTGCTGTATCCGAAAAGAATGCTGTCTCGGTACGAGCAACGGATATTAAGTTTACCGAGATGAACGGAAGCAATTTTAACGGCTTGTATGAAACCGGTGAATCTGTAAATGTTTCGATTTCGCTTACGAACTACCTAGCTCAAGCATCTAACATTCAAATTACAAACGAGTGCAGTGATCCCGCAATTTTGCTTTTGCAGACATCAACAAATATTCCGTCATTGCAAACAATGCAAACAGTTGATAATGCTGCAAGCTTTAGTTTTAAAGTCGCACAAACTGCGCCATATAATCATACTGTAAATATTTTGTTAAAATTTTCCAGCGGAAGTTATAGCGACTACCAATGGGTTAGCGTGCGCGTTAATCCAACTTACGATACTCACAACGCCAATAAAATTGTAATGAGTGTAACAAGCAAAGGCTCACTTGGCTTTAATGATTATCCAACTAACACAGATGGACAAGGCTTCCGTTACGATAATGGAGACAACTTAATGTTTGAAGGCGCGTTTATGTATGGGACATCGGAAACAAGTGTAATGGATGCCGCTCGCGGAATACAAGTACAGAGCAAAGACTTCCAAATGGTAACACCAATAAAACTAACAACTGCTCAAAATGGAGATCAAAGCTCAACTACAACATTTAATGATAGCGGCGCCGGAAACGCTGCGCTTGGGATTGAAACAAAACAATCAAGCTTTGCTTTTGCCAATTCGCCAAACGATAAGTATGTGATAGTTGTGAGTGACCTTTACAACAAAACCCAAAAGGAGATTAGTAATCTTTACGTTGGATATTTTTTCGATTGGGATATGCCGGCGGACGATCCGGTGAAAGATTCAACTGCATTTGATGCCGAAGAAAATTTTGGTTATGCATTTTATAAAGATAAGACTGTTTTAGGAACCTATTCCGGCGTGGCGCTAATTAGTGAGCAGAACTATGGTTGCTATCCAATTAACAATGCTGCCACAAGCGGAGATGTTCGTTTATTTGACGCTGATGAATTTTCTGAAAAGGAAAAATGGACTTCACTTTCCAGCGGAATAGTAAAACAGAATCTTGGCTACGTTGATGCATCGTTTGTTGTTTCCGGCGGACCTTACAAGATTGGCGCATACCAAAATCTTAAAATAGCGTTCGTAGTAGCCGCCGCAGATAATCTAGCCGAGCTTCGTAGTGTAATAAAACAAAGCCGTATTCATTATAAAACTCTAGTAAATGTTGAAAAAGAAGAAGAAAAGGAAATTCCTACTGAGTTTTCATTGTCGCAGAACTATCCTAATCCATTTAACCCGGAAACTACGATTAGCTACACAATCCCGTCAAACGTGAAAGGTGAAACGATAAAGTTAACACTAAAAGTTTTCGATGTTCTTGGAAGAGAAGTAGCTACACTTGTTGATGAGTTTAAGCAAGCAGGCAATTACGTAGAGACGTTGCGCGCAACGTCTTTACCAAGCGGAGTTTATTTATATAGATTAACGGCTGGAAACTTTGTTCAAACGAAGAAAATGCTTTTATTGAAGTAAAACTTAATAAGGGGAACATTATGAAGCGGGCGGTTATTGCAATTTGTTTGTTGTTCGCGGTAATTAATATTAACGCACAGCAGACAGTAACAAC
>DAIEQT010000529.1 GCA_027347545.1 Ignavibacteria bacterium
TTTGTGTTATCCATTATCGTGCGTGTCATTTCATCAATAGAAGTTGCCACTTCCGAAGTTTGTGCGGATTGTTCTTGTGCACCGGCTGCCATTTCTTCGGAACTGGATGATATTTGATTTGCAGCGCTCGCTGTTGCCGAAATCGCTTCTCCAACTTCCGTAAGCGCATTAACAAGTGAATCTGCAACTCCGTTAATGCTGTCTTTAATTAACTTAAGATCGCCTTCATACTTGCCATCCACGCGGTGAGTAAAATCGCCTGAAGCCATTATAGCTAATACATCGGAGCCCTCTTTAATAGGAACAATGATCGAATCTAAAGTTTGATTTAAGCCTTCGATAAGTTTTTTGTAACCGCCGCTGAATTTTTTGTAATCGCCCCGGTATGATAGATCACCCCGGTTCGTAGCGGAAACAATAGAATTAATTTCCTCGGTTAACATTACAAGAGCTTCTACTTCTTCGTTAAAACAGATTGCAAGTTCATCTCTGTCTGAAGCGGGTGTTACCTTTGCAAAAACTCCGTGAGAAATATTTTGTGCTGCTTGAATTTTTTCTCTTTGGGCATTTCGAAGTTCAAGCATCATTTCTTGCATCTCGCCAAATTCATCTTTTGTCTTAACTGTAAAATCAGCACTATAATCACCGAGAGAATAGTCGTTAATCAACTTTTTAAATTCTACTACTGGTTTTGTAAGAGCAGGTGCTACTTTAAAAAGGGATAAGAATGCAACAACTGCGCCCGCAGCCATACCCAAAATTATTATCCAGCGTGCGCTGGAAAGCTCTCCTTCAATTTTAGCATTTAGCTCGTTGCCGTAATTATCAATATACTTTTCCACTTGCTGAAAATTATTATAAACTTTTGCGGCAATTTCTTCGCCGGAGGTGGTGGAAATTACAGATGCCATTTCGCTGTCATTCATTAATCCTGCGCTGATTACTGCATCTATCACACCGTTTTTATATTCCTTCCAGACTTTGTAGGTAGATGCTATTCCGTTTTTCAGCTCATCGTTAAATTCCATCTTCTCAAGATGAGTGAACGTGCTGTCAATCAGCTTCTTCCGCTCATCAATGTATTTGATGTTAGCTTGGGATGAGGCTTCGAATCCGACAATAGCGAATTTCATTCCGGCATATTGAATGCTTTTAAAATTCAGAAAGAGTTCTTTAATCTCATGCTTGGGACCGAAATATGAGTCGTTGAGTTCTTTTTTTTGATACTCAACACGAAACATTTCGAAAAGAGCCGTGCACGCAATAATTGTTGAAGCGGCAGCAATTCCAAAAATTGCCATTTGAATTTTTTGGACAAGTCTTAGGTTTTTGAGATTTATCTTTTTCACTTTTTTCTCAGACTATTTAAGAGCTTTCATTATTTTATCCCCAAAAGGAGATTTTGTAACCACACCCACAAAATTTCATATTAATTCGAAGTTGTAATTATCTTCATAGTCTCAGCTGGGAAGTTTGAATTGAACAGCTAAAGCGAGTTTCGATTTAACGTTTGCCCCTTTGTTTTGACCTGGAGTAAACTTTGTTTTCTTAACTGCTCTCACGGTTTCTTCATCGCAGCCGCCGCCAATTCCCTTCACAATTTTTACATCATCCACATCGCCGGATTCGTTTATTAATACCAATACGTAAACTTTGCCTTCTGTTTTTGTTTTTATGGCAAGATCTGGATAGCTGGCTTTTCTCATTATGCCTTCAAGACCTCCAATTGGAGCGGCCGGTTTTTCAACAGCTATTGCATAATCATCTTCACCGGGGAAAAAGGTTTTTCCATTACTGTTTACGGATGTTATAAGTAGAAATGCAAATATGATTATTACGAGAAGAGTAAGTTTGTTTTGTAACGTTTTCATTAGTACGCCTTTTTTGTTTCTATTTTCAGTGAAATCTGCAAGTGCTTCACCTTTTGAGGAAGCAAATTGCAAAACATTTTGTAGTTGAGAATAGACAACTATTACGTTTGTCTTCCTTTTTATTTCTTAATTATGGCAGTTTGAACTGAATTGCCATTGCAAGCTTTGCCTTAACATTAGCTCCAAGGTTTTGACCCGAAGTAAACTTTGTTTTCTTGATTGCGCGGATTGCTTCTTCATCGCAACCGTTGCCAAGTCCCTTTACAATTTTTACATCATCTACATCGCCGGATTGATTAATTAGTATCAAACAATACACTTTTCCTTCGGTTTTACTTTTAATTGCAGATTCCGGATAAGCAATTTTTTTCAATATTGCATCATTACCACCAATAGGTGCCGGAGCTTTTTCAATTCCTATTTCATATTCTTCGTCGCCAGGGAATAAACTGTTTCCTTTCACGTTAGTAACTACTAACATGAAGAGAAAAACTACTGTAAGCAGTGAGTTAATTGTTTTATTGTTAATCAGCGTTTTCATTTTATTTCCTCAATAAATTGTTTTTAGCTTGGTAGCTTAAAATTGATTGCAATAGCTAATTTGGTCTTAACATTAACCCCTTTATCCTGTCCAGGAGAAAACTTGGACCTTTTAACAGCTCTAGCTGCTTCTTCATCGCAACCGCCGCCAATGCCTTTTACAACTTTTACTTCGTCAACATCTCCGGATTCATTTATATAGGCAAGAACGTAAACCTTTCCTTCTGTCCTCGTCTTTATAGCTAATTCGGGATAGGACGCCCGCTTCATTATCGCTTCTAATCCGCCAATAGGAGTAGGAGCCTTTTCTACTGCGATAAAATATTCTTCTTCACCCGGTAAAAGATTTGCCCCTTTGGTTTCCGTTATTACAACAAGCAACAGAACCATAACCCCAACTAGCGTAAAAATCGTTCTAAAATTGATAAATCCTTTCATTTTGTACCTCCTTGTAGATTGAAGTCCTTTTAAAGCAAACTTTGTTAATATTATCGGCAATATTAAATTTCTTTAAAGAAAACTTTCATTTTGAATTATTTCTTCTTTGAGTAAGGAGGTAATCCAAACCATCAATGCCGTCAGGTTAAGATTGTTAGCACGCAGATTAATTATGATTTTTATGATCGATTAGGATAAATCATAAAAAATCTTAATCATCTTAACAAATCAGCGTTCTGCTTTTTCATTTTTTCAAACAAAGACTGCTAACCTGACAGCATTGATCCAAACCATTCCCCCGCCAAACAATATGTAAACCTCGTACTACATTCTTATCTCATTTCTATTTCTCTTTTAACGTTATATAAAGTGTAATTAAATAAAACCTCTATAACTTCATCTCAATAATCGGGTTTATCTATTACAACTGAAGATGTAATGTTACTAATGCCTAAAAGGTGTTGCAGAGAACCGAAAAGAAAGTTGAATTTTAAGGGAATGAAAAGGGAGACTTAATGTCTCCCTTGAAATGTTTAATGATGTGAAATCGTTCCATCCGAACGCACAGCTAGTTGTCCTCTGTTATATTCATAACCATGCGAATTATCACTAATCTTGAAGCGTGATATCAATTCTTGTAGATTAATCGTAAGTCTATTTAAATCTTCCGAAGCTCGTGCAATCTGCTGAATTCCTGTCGCACTTTCGTTAGTTACGTGATTGATTGCCTCTAAGTTCTTGCTAATCTGCTCTGCTGCGCTTGATTGCTCTTCGCTTGCAGCCGCAACTTGAGTAACAATATCAACAACTTGCTGAGCACCGGTAATAATTTGAGAAAGTGATTTACCGGCTTCATCTGCCAACTCTTTTCCCCGCTCAACTTCTACAGTTCCGGAAGTCATCGAAATCACAGCTTCCGAAGTATCTTTCTGAATTTGCTTGATCATGTTTGCAATTTCTTTTGTTGCTTTAGTTGTACGTTCGGCAAGTTTACGCACTTCATCTGCAACAACCGCAAATCCGCGCCCTTGTTCGCCGGCACGGGCTGCTTCGATTGCAGCGTTAAGCGCTAACAAGTTTGTTTGATCAGCAATGTCATCAATCACTTGAACAATTTCTCCAATTTGATCGCTGCTCTTTCCAAGTTGATTAACTGTTTCTGCAGATTCTTTAACAACCGACGCAATGCGGTTCATACCCTGAATTGTTTCGCTAACAACTCTACCGCCTTCTTTTGCAATTGAACCGGCATTCTTTGCTGTTTCCGAAGCACTAGATGCATTTTGAGTTGTATCCATAATTGTCTTGGTCATTTCATCAACTGCACTTGCTACTTCCGAAGTTTGCGAGCTTTGCTCTTGAGCACCGGCTGCCATTTCTTCTGCTGAAGAAGAAATTTCGCTGCTTGCACTTGCAGTAGCTTGAATTGCTGCACTAACATCACTTAATGCATTATTGAACGATTCTGCTAAATGATTAATATTTTCTTTTATAGATTCGAAATCTCCGCTATAACTACCAACCATTCTTGCTGTAAGATCGCCCGCAGCTATTCTGTTTAATATTTCACTCGATTCATGGAGAGGGGCAACAACAGCATCTAAAGTAGAATTTACACCAGCTATTATTTCTTTGTATCCGCCGTTATACTTATCAGCATTTCCACGTGTAGTAAGTTTCCCTTCTATAGCAGCTTTACTTAAATCTACAGTCTCAGCTACAAGTCCTTTCAAAGACTCAACAACTTTTTGCATTGATTTAGAAAGCGCATCTTCTTCGGATCTTACATTTACATTTACTGTTAAATCTCCGGCAGCAATTTTTTCTGCAGCAGTAACTTTTTCTTTTATTCCCTCAATCATTAAACCAAAAGATTTTTCAAGGGTACCAATTTCATCGGATGTCTTTGAATCTATTGAAATATCAACATTGCCCAGAGCAAGTTTATCGGCTGTTTCCGTTAATTTCTTTAGAGGATTGCCTATCTTGCTCGCAAGCCAAAATGCTATCGTCAGAGAGATAATTATGCCGATTACCGTAAAAATTATCAGTTTCATACGGTCGTTGGCACCTTTTGCTTCAATACGTAACTTGGTTTCTTCGGCATATTTTTGGTTTATAGAAGTTAATTGATCTAAAGCTTCTTGTACTTTTATATAATACGTTTCAATATCGCCGCCT
>DAIEQT010000008.1 GCA_027347545.1 Ignavibacteria bacterium
GATTTATTCGGTCTTCAAAAATTCGGAAATATATATACTAGGATAATGAATCCGACTACTGATGTCTTTGAGCAGCGTATCGCTGCGCGTGAGGGCGGTATAGCTGGTCTTGCAACCTCATCAGGTCAATCAGCTCAATTTATTACAATTACAACTCTGGCTCAGGCAGGAGAAAATATTGTATCCTCAAGTATGCTATATGGAGGAACTTATAACCAATTTAAAGTTACTTTTCCACGTCTCGGCATAAATGTAAAGTTTGTCGCTACCAATAATCCGGAAGATTATGAAGCGGCTATAGATGAAAAAACTAAAGCTCTCTACATCGAAACAATCGGCAACCCCGGCTTAAACATTCCAAACATCAAAAAATTTGCAGACCTCGCACACAAACACAATATTCCTTTAATCGTAGATAATACTTTTGGTGCCGGCGGATTTATTATTCGCCCAATTGAACATGGTGCTGATATTGTTGTTGAATCCGCAACTAAATGGATTGGCGGACACGGAACTTCAATCGGCGGTGTAATTATAGATTCCGGGAAATTCAATTGGGGTAACGGAAAGTTTCCATTGTTCACAACTCCAAGCCCATCTTATCACGGATTAGACTTCTGGAAAGTATTCGGTGAAGGCGGTCACTTCGGAAATATCTCTTTTATCATTCGAGCACGTGTTGAACAACTCCGTGATGTAGGTCCGGCTCTCTCTCCTTTCAATTCATTCTTATTCATCCAGGGTTTAGAAACTCTATCGCTCCGCATTGAAAGACATTGCGAAAATACATTAGCACTAGCAAAGTGGCTGCAAAAACATCCCAAAGTGGAAAGCGTAAACTATCCGGGATTGGAAGAACATCCGGATCATCAAATTGCAAAACAGCAATTCCGTAAAAATCTTTTTGGCGGAATATTAACCTTTGTTGTTAAAGGCGGATTTGAAGCCGGAAAAACTTTAATCAACAATGTTAAACTTGCCAGTTTACTCGCAAACGTCGGCGATGCAAAAACATTGATCATTCATCCGGCTTCTACAACACATAGCCAGCTTTCTGCCGATGAACAAAAACAAGCCGGTGTTTCTGCCGGATTAATCCGTGTCTCACCTGGCATTGAACATATTGATGACATTATCGAAGACTTTGAACAAGCATTTGCGAAAATCTAATTACGGAGATGAGATGAAAGTATTAAAATTTGGCGGAACATCAGTTGGAACTGTTGAGAGCTTTTCCAACGTTGTAGAAATTATTCTAAGCAAGTTCAAGGAAGATCAAGTTTGCGTAGTTATTTCTGCAATTGGCGGAATAACCGATAAGCTAATCTCCGCTGTGGAATTTGCTTCCGCCAAAAATCCAAAATATCTGGAAGTGATTAATGAGATTGAACAAATCCATTATAAATTTCTAAAAGAGCTTGTTCTAAACGGAAAGACTAATCATACCGAAGAGCAAATTACAGCTCTGCTTTCTTCGATTGAAGATAAACTGAAAGGCATTTATTTAATAGAGGAAACAACACACCGGCAATCTGATGCAATAATTTCTATAGGCGAGCAGCTTTCTAAAACGCTGCTCGTTGCTGTACTTAACGCGCGGGGAATTAAATCCACAAACTTTGAAGCTGCCGAGTTCATCAAAACAAATTCTCATTACAGCAATGCTGAAGTGAATTTTGATATTACGAACAAACTCATTCGCGAAAAGTTTAGAAAGACGGACCGTTATACTATTCCGGTTGTAAACGGTTTTACCGGATCGGATACATATGGTTATGTTACTACGTTAGGTAGAAGCGGTTCCGATTATACCGCAACAATAATTGCCGGAGCGTTAAGCGCAGATTCAGTTGAAATATGGACAGACGTTGATGGAATATTAAGTGCCGATCCGAGAATTGTAGGTGAAGCTAAAATAATTAAAGAGATAAATTACAATGATGCTGCGGAGCTTGCGTTTCTTGGCGCAAAAGTAATTTTCCCAAAAGCTATGGAGCCGGTTAAGGCAAAGAGAATTCCTATTCTTGTTCTTAATACTTTCAACACTAATTTTGAAGGGACAGTCATCAACGAAAAATTAGGAAAGTTTACTTCCGAAATTATCTCAATCACAAGTTTGAATAATCTCTCTATGGTTTCACTTGGAGACATTACAGAAGAGATTAATTATAGTGTGCTTACAAAAGTTATAAACAAACTAAACAAACATTATCTGCCGATAATTTCTTTGAATCATTCTCTTGCGAACAGAGCAATATCAATCTTAACTTACTCCAAGAGAATTTCCGAGTTTATTGAAGAATTGAGAGAGGAATTGAAACTGGAACTTGAACATCACGATGTAAAGAAATTCAGCATTGTGAATAACATCAGCCTGGTAACAATCATCGGCAATAAAACTGATAACCAGCCGGAGACTTTCAAGAAGATTTCGGATACAGTCGAACGGCTCGAAATAAGTTCTTTAACTTATCTCAACGGAACTGAAGGTAAAAATTATTCTTTCTTGATGGACAAAACAGATACTAAAGATGTTATACAAGCTTTGCACGAAACATTTTTCGGCGATTCGCTAACTGCTAACGTGGCTTAGAATGAAAAACAAAATCAGAGTTATTGAAAATTTACTCGAAGATGAAACGGCTTATCAAAAACTTTTTATTGATGAACCGTTTCAATTTGAATCCGGCGCTACAATTCCAAGTGTAAGTATTGCTTACGAAACTTACGGCAAACTGAATGCTGAAGGAACAAACGCGATTTTAATTTGTCATGCGTTAACCGGCGATGCACATGCATCAAGTTATAATAATCCGGAAGGACGTGAAGGCTGGTGGGATGGCATGATTGGAAAAGGAAAAGCTTTCGATCCAGAAAAGTACTTTATAGTGTGTTCCAACTTTATAGGAAGCTGTTACGGAACAAGCGGTCCCCCCTCCATCAATCCTTCAACCAACAAAAAATATAACTTTGATTTTCCACAAATGACAGTTCGCGATATGGTTAATCTCGAATACAAATTAATAACTTATCTTGGCATCAAAAAATTAGTTACCGTTTCCGGCGGCTCGTTGGGCGGAATGCAAGCGCTAGAATGGGCATTGATGTTTCCAGAAATAGTTGATTCAATAATTCCTATTGCTTGCGGAGCGCGCCACTCGGCTTGGGCAATTGGATTGAATGAAATTCAACGCAAAGCAATAATTGAAGACCCGAAATGGAATGGCGGAGAATACACTTCACAACCATCGCACGGATTAACTTCGGCAAGAATGCTTGCAATGATGACTTACAGAAGCAACGAAAATTTTGAAAACAGATTCGCTAGAAAAGTGCGTGAAGAAACGAACCGCACACCGTTTTATGAAGTTGAAAGCTACTTGCATTATCAAGGTCATAAATTAGTTTCCCGCTTCGATGCCAACACTTACATCTACATTACTCGTGCGATGGATTCTCACGATGTAGCTCGCGGGAGAGGTTCGCTGCAAAATGCTTTGTCACAAATCAAAGCTAAAACTCTTTCAATAGGAATTGATACTGATTTACTTTATCCGGTCAAGGAACAAAAAGAAATCGCCGAGTTAGTTCCTAACGCAGAATTTTTCGAAATCAAATCCGTTTAAGGGCACGATGCGTTCCTAATTGAATTTGAGCAACTGAATGAAGCAATAAAGAAATTTTTGATTTAGGATATAATAATTACGAATTAGGATTTACGAATTACGATTTAAATAAAATCTCAATTCGCAATTCTCCATTCTCAATTCTAAGTTGTATTTACTTAAATTTGCACTGTATTTTTAATCAAATGGAGTAATGATGCCCACCTTGATGGTAAGCGTTTCCGGTATCAGAGGTATAGTTGGCGATGGACTCGATCCGCAAACAATTGTTAAATACGCATCGGCTTACGCAGATTTTTGCGGCAAAGGCAAAATTGTCATCGGCAGCGACGGAAGAATCTCCGGTGAAATGGTTAGCAAACTTGTTATTGGAACTTTACTCGCAAAAGGAAATGATGTGGTTGATATTGGCATCTGCCCTACTCCAACTGTTTTATTCAACGTAAAGAATTTGAAAGCCGTTGGTGGAATTCAAATCTCGGCAAGCCACAATCCAAACGAATGGAATGCGTTAAAGTTGTTGAATCGTAA
>DAIEQT010000013.1 GCA_027347545.1 Ignavibacteria bacterium
AGGAGCGGTTCCGTTCCCAAACCATACCTGCTCATTTAGAACGGGAACTTGTCCTTTGGAACGGGAAAAGAATATTTTTTGAGTTATCTAATACATTTTTAGAAAATCCGCATCAGCCAACATTATCATTAAGTGTTTTCAAGAATATCACCGAGCGGAAACTGGCGGAGGCGGCACTGCACGATTCTCACGAGGACTTATATCTCCTGCTAAATTCGATTGCTGAAGGTGCATATGGGGTAGACACCAATGGCAGATGCACCTTCGTAAACCGATCATTTTTACAAATACTGGGTTACCGGAACGACTATGAAGTGCTTGGCAAACACATCCACGAACTCATTCATCATTCTCATTCTGATGGCAGTCCATATCCATCCAGCGAATGCAAAATGTATTGTTCTCATCAGAATAATCAAAACATCAATGTTACTGATGAGGTGTTCTGGCGTAAGGACGGTATCCCGATCCCGGTTGAATACTGGTCGCATCCAATTATAAAAAGCGGTGTAGTGATAGGTTCAATAGCTACATTTATCGATATCACCAAGCGCAGAAGCATAGAGAAGGCATTGATAGAATCCGAAAAAGACTATAGAAATTTGTTTGAGCAGGCTAACGATGCAATAATAATCTTTAGACGAGCCAACGAAATTATCATTGAGGTAAACAATAAAGCTTGTGAATTATATGGCTTTAAAAAAGAAGAAATGATAGGTATGAGTTTTAGGAAGCTCACCAAAGATACTTTGAAAGGAGATATGAAAATAAAAGAGCTCCTCTTATTAAAGAAAATTCAAAATTATGAAACCATCCAAAACCGGAAAGACGGAACGCCTATTTATGTTTCGGTCAACGCATCTCTCATTAATTACAAAAATGAGGAAGTAATACAGAGTATTAACCGCGATATAACTCAAAACACAAAAAATCTTGAAGCGTTGAGAGTGAGTGAGAATAAATATAGAACAATATTCCAAACTGCCAACGAAGGTATATGCGTTGTTGATGTAAACGATAAAATAGTTTCGGTGAATGACAAATTGGTAAAGATGCTTGGATTTTCCGAAGATGAACTTTGCAAGTTATACTACGAAGATATTATTTCTTCCACAGACGTAACCCAACAGCGTAAAATGTATTTCGATCAAAAAGATAGTAAAGTAAATTCATACGAGAGAAGACTACAATGCAAGGACGGAACTAATATTTGGGCGCTGATAACCGTATCTCCAATTTTGAGTAAAACCGGTGCTTATCAAGGTGCGTTTGGAATGTTCGCAGATATAACAGAGCAGAAGAAGATGATTTATGAACTTGTTTCGGCTAAAGAGAAAGCAGAGGAAATGAATAATGTTAAGTCATCATTCTTTGCTAATATGAGTCATGAACTTAGAACTCCTTTTGTTGGCATTATTGGTTTTGCTGAAATTATTAAAGAAACTGCTGCCGATACTGAGATTGCACAAATGGCTTCCAGCATCATAGAATCATCAAAAAGAATGACCACTACTCTGAATAATATTCTTGATCTCACTAAGTTAGAATATGGGAACCTTGAACTCTACTTTGAACATGTTAACGTTGAAGGGCTAATAGATGAAGTCTATCATTCATTCTTTAACGATGCTGCCATCAAGGGACTTGCTTTTGAAAAGAGAGTGAGTGGTTTTACAACCCCGGTCAATTCCGACCGCAGCCTGCTGAGAAGCATCCTTACCGGATTCATTTCAAATGCCATCAAATATACCCGCCAGGGTAAAATTGAAATACTTGCAGATAGAAGGATGAGCGATGAACAAGAATTTCTGGTAATTCAAATCAGCGATACCGGAATTGGAATAGCAAAAGAGACTCAAGCAATAATCTGGAATGAATTTAGACAAGCGAGTGAGGGCCTAAACAGAAACTTTGAAGGAACCGGCTTGGGTTTAACTCTATGCAAGAAATATGTTGAGTTATTAAATGGTAAAATATATTTGCAAAGCGAAGTTGGAGTAGGCTCTACCTTTACTGCCGAAATACCTGTAACAAGTTTTGATTATGAAACTGATGATGGAATAACCACTTTAGATGCTCACAATAATATTCCTTTTGAAAATGGCGGAAAATTGCTGGATAAGAAGATTCTTTACATAGATGATGATCCTTTATCACTGGAAGTAGTAGGTAGATACTTGAGCAGTGAGTTCTCTGTTGAATGTGTTAACAGAGTACCTCAATTCTTTGAAAAGCTTAAGGAATCTGCTTTCGACTGCATTCTAATGGATATTAATTTAGGAGGAGAAATAAGCGGTATTAACCTTATCAACGAAGTGAAACAGATTGAAAAATATTATAATACTCCGGTGGTTGCTATTACTGCTTATGCGCTAAAATCAGACGAGGAATTAATCCTATCAAAAGGTTTCTCATATTACATTTCCAAACCATTCGATAAAAAAGACATACTAAATCTGCTAAAAAGGGTTTTCACTGAGAAGTAAAGGCAATATGATTATTTCATCAGTACAAACTTCTTTGACTCGCTGTAACTGCCGGCTTGCAAACGGTAAAAATAAACACCCGATGTTAATTGAAAATTTATAATTGAGAATTTATAATTATAGAAACCCGGTTGTTTGTATTCATTCACAAGAGTTGTAATTTCTCTTCCTAACGCATCAAATACTTTTAGTGTTACATAGCTGTATGCCGAAAGCTGATAGCTGATTGCTGTGCTCGGATTAAACGGGTTCGGGTAATTCTGAAATAACTGAAATGTAGCCGGAAGTGTTTCTTTCTCAATTGAAGTTGTTTTCATTAAAACCCTTGTAAAGAAATCTGTAATTCGTTTCTTTGTGGAATCGGCACCAAATGATCCGCCCCCATGCCCAGCGCCGGGCTGGGGAATAAAAGTTACATCATGCCCAATACTTCTATAGGCGGAATCCAATTCTACACTTTGTGTAAATGGAACTGTTCCGTCTGCAGTTCCGTGCATTATTAAGAAAGGAGGATCATCTTTAGAAACGTAAGTAATTGGACTAACCGATTTGCACTTCTCCGGATTAGTTCTTAAATCGCCTCCAATTAATTTTCCCTCCGGCGATGCAGCATCACAATGATTGCTGGTAGGAGGAACAGTTCCACATATCGTCATAAAATTTGCCGGTCCGTACCAATCGCATACAGCTTGAACGCGGCTGGAATAGTTTAAGTTGCCGCCAATGTTTCCCTCTAGTTCTTGTACATCGCCTGAAGTACCAACAAGCGCTGCTAAATGCCCCCCGGCAGAACTTCCAAACACACCAATCTTGTTAGGATCAAAATTATAATTACTTGAGTTGGCGCGTAACCATCTTATTGCGGCTTTGCAATCGTTTATCTGCCCCGGATGAATTGCTTTGTCTGTAAGGCGATAGTTTATACTAACAATTCCAAAACCTTTTTGAAGAAGCCATGTACCGTTTACACCTTCTTTACTTCCGGCTTGCCAGCCTCCGCCGTGAATCCAAACTACAATTGGAAATGGATTTGTGGCTTGCTGCGGGAGATAGATATCCAATGTCAAACTGATTCCATTTACTGATGCGTATTCAACATTTGCATAATTCGGTTTTAGGGATTGTGCCGCTAGATTAATTACTAACAAAAATAGAGGTGTAACTATAAATTTGTATTTGTTCATCAATTCACCAATTGAAATTTGATTACAGGTTTGACATAAGGTTTTTCTGTCCGGTTTAATTTAATACGTAACCAACAAAAAATATTAACCAAACTTAACAATCCCAGATAAGAAACTAAATGAACTCACGCGTTACGAATTCGGTTTGATTAGTATGTGGTTTATTCAATAATAATGGAGTTAACAATGAAATCCGGAACCATCGTATTCATACACGGAATGTACATGAACTCACTTTGCTGGGAACACTGGGAAAGTTACTTTCAAAAGAATGGCTTCAAAACTCTTGCGCCCGATTGGCCCGGGCGTGATCAATCAATTGAATCGCTCCGTAAGAACTATCTCAACTCACAATTGGGTGAACTGACTTTAAGCAAAATTATTGAGCACTACACAAACATTCTTGAAAAGTTAGATGAGAAGCCTATAATCATCGGGCACTCTATGGGTGGATTAGTTGTGCAGTTACTGCATCAAAAGGATTTGGCAGCAGCCGGAGTAGCA
Organism: Ignavibacteria bacterium; assembly: GCA_027347545.1. Lineage (GTDB taxonomy): Bacteria > Bacteroidota > Ignavibacteria > Ignavibacteriales > Melioribacteraceae > Stygiobacter. The sequence goes on from DAIEQT010000013.1 coordinate 4,175, forward strand.
ATTGATTCCGCTGCACCGATGGGAGTTTTCTCAACTAAGTGGTCTTTTCTAAAAGCTAATTGGGCGCACATCACACCTTTTGTTTCGCAAAGCAGACCTATTGTTATGACATTTGAACGCTTCCAATATGCTTTTGTGAATGGGCTGCCGATGGAAGAACAGCGCTCCGCTTACGATAGATACGTTGTGCCGGAGTCCCGCCGCGTTCCCCGCGAATCGTTAACTGCAAAAGTTGATTTCAAAAAACAAAAACCACCACTTTTGTTAGTTGCCGGTTCTGCGGATAATATTATTCCAGCTTCACTTAACAAATCGAACTATAACAAATACAAATCGTCTTCATCGGTAACAAGTTTTAATGAATTTCCCGGAAGGACTCACTATATCATCGGGCAAAAAGGTTGGGAAGAAGTTGCCGGTTATGTTAATGATTGGCTGAATAAAAACCAGAAGTAATATTAGATTTTCGATATTTCATAATGAATTCCGGTTGGTAAGAATTCGGCTTACAATTTTGTTTTTGCCGTTAGCCGGATGCCAGCCCGCCGGGGACCAATGCCGTCAGGTTAAGATTGTTAGCAC
>DAIEQT010000020.1 GCA_027347545.1 Ignavibacteria bacterium
AAAAGAAAATTTTTCTTGTTCTATATGTTTTCTCATTTAGCATTTTCTCACTAAGCGATTTCTTATCAACTAATTCCAACTTGAGCATTGAACTCATCAATTAATTTATCCCATAACGGAACAACGGAAAATCTTTCCTTCCAATAGTTATCTTCAAACCATTGCGCGTTTAGTTCTTCAACCGTTTTGCCTTGTTGCTCAACCCAAGTAAAATATTTTAGATTATGAATACGCTTCTTCTCTTGGAAACTAAGCTCTGCAAAATTATCTGTTGTTTGTCTCTTAAGAACTGAATACCAATCCTTATCAGCTTGATGCTCGGAATATTTTCCCCAGGTTTGATTCATCTCTTCCAAACGAGAGCCGTATAGCTCAGCGGAATCTGTAAAGATTGTGAAGATTATATCATTCTCATTCATTTCGAAATACTTAGCAAGTTTGATTGCGCTGATCATGTTACTAATTCCGGAAATGCCAAGCCAAGGAAGTTTGGAAATTGTTTCTTCGGCAACGCCAAGCTGCCTCAAATATTTTTGCCCCTCAGCATCGTTAAACAATCGCAAAATTCTGAGCGGGTCTTCATCATCAATTGCTACAACTGCGTCTGTATTTTTAACGTTATGAATCCATGGAATATGCTTGTCGCCAATTCCTTCAATGCGGTGCGCGCCATATCCGTTTGATAACAGCGTTGGGCATTGCAAAGCTTCGCTCGCTGCAACTTTTATTAGCGGCGAAATTTCACGCAAATAATCCCCGGCACCAATTGTTCCGGCCGAACCGGTTGCGCTTACATAACCGCTTAAGCGCTGGTTCCCTTTTTTAATTTGATTAAACAGTGTTTCTATTGTTGAGCCGGTAACTTCATAATGCCAGATGGGATTTCCCATCTGATCGAACTGATTAAAAATCAAATACTGATCGCTCGTTCTTTCTAACTCATGACACTTATCATAAATTTCTTTCACGTTACTTTCGCAGCCGTAAGTCGCGTAAATCTCTGCGCCCATATTTTTGAGCCAATCAAATCTTTCTTTACTCATTTCTTCAGGAAGAATAGCAACACCATCAACCGCAAGTAATCGCGAGTTGAAAACTCCGCCGCGGCAATAATTTCCGGTAGATGGCCAAACTGCTTTGTGATATTCCGGATTGAATCTTCCCGTTACGAGATATGGCGCTAAACATCCGTAAGTTGCACCAACTTTGTGCGCGCCTGTTGGAAAGAATTTTCCTACTAAGCCAACTATGCGTGCTTTAACTCCGGTTATTTCTGATGGAATTTCTAAATAGTTTATTCCTCCAATATTGCCAGTCGTATGATCGTTGCGCCAGTTAATTCTAAATAAGTTAAGCGGATTGATGTCTTGCATTCCAACGCTTGGCAATTGATCTTTTATTTTTTGCGCAATCGAATCGGGGTTTTTTAATTCACTAAATTTTGGAAGTATAATATTTTTCTCCCGGCACCGTTTAATCGTTTTCTTTAAATAGTCTTCATTCTGCAATTTCCATGAAAAGCTTTCCATTGTTTCTCCTTTTGGGTGTAATGTAGGGAACGGTCTAAGGCCGTTCCTCTTTCACAGACCGCCTAAATTTTCGGGTAATTTTTCTAATTCCTTTTTCAAAGGATTTTCTTGAATATATTTTCTTATACGATACAGTTCTTTTTCATTTCTAATAACCCTATCATAGAAAGATTTCTGCCACTGAAATTTTCCAGTGCTTTCCGAAACCAAGTTTATTCTTCTAGCCGAAAAAGATTTAAATGCACGGATGATTTCAGATAGACCGTGGTTCCTATTCTTGTTAGGATAGATCTCAGACCCGGCCCTACTGATTATGTCTTGTTCTGTAATAATTACTATTCCATGAAAGTGATCCGGCATTATTACATAATAATCTAATTCACAATTTTAATAGTGCTTCTGTAAGTCAAACCAACAATCTTCAACTATTTTTCCCTTTGCATTTAGAATTACACTTGCACCGAAAATCTCTCCAAACCATTCAATTTTATTCAAGGTACAAATTGTAACGAAATAATATCCCGGACTTGAATAATCGAAGCCAGTCAATCTCAAATGTTTTCTATTTGGCAATTTATTTTCCATATCGTATTAATTAAGGAAAGGTCAAAGACCTTTCCCTACGTCTATGCCATACAATGTGAGTAAAACTTTTTCGGGTGTTAGCGGCGAATCGAATTTCACCTCAATGTTTGGATTGAACGCTCGCATAGCATTCATCAGCGCAAAATAAACTCCAATTCCATACAAGAATGGAGGCTCGCCAACAGCTTTAGAGCGAAGCGGTCCAAAGTCATTAGGTGAATCTTGCAAAAACTTCACTTTCATTTCCTTCGGCATCGCATGAATATCCGGCACTTTATAAGTAGAAAGTGCATCCGTGATTAATCGTCCCTCAGAATTCCAGATGAGTTCTTCCGAAGTCATCCAGCCAATTCCTTGGACGATACCGCCCTCAGCTTGTCCTTGATCTATAACTTTATGAAATGACTCGCCAAAATCGTGAATGACTTTTACTGCATCAACTTCATACGTTCCGCGAAGACAATCAACAGTAACCTCAACAATTCCCGCTCCGTAAACATGATAGGCGAATGGTTTGCCTTTGTTAATTTTTGTATCGAAATAGATGTCCGGTGTTGAGTGAAATGCTTGAGCAGTTAAACTAATTCTCTTCATGTAAGCTTTGTTCACCAAATCTTTGAAAGTTAGATTAGTCGGTTCACCTTCATCAAAAACTTTTTCATTCATAAAAGTAATTTTAGTGAAGTCATCTTGCCCCAGTTCTTCAGCCGCAACTTTCTGCAAACGTTCATTCAAAATATTGCAAGCGGCAATAACGGCAAAACCATTTAAGTCTGTTCCTTTGCTTGCGGCGGTCGGGGAAGTATTAGACACGCGCGATGTATTTGTTGATTCAATCTTTATTCTCGCTTCGTCAACACCAAGAGTTTTGGCGGCGATGTGCTTCATCTTAGCGTTAACACCTTGTCCCATCTCAACTGCGGCTGTGCTGATATTTATGCTTCCATCAGTATAGATATGAACAAGAGCAGAAGCTTGATTCAGAAATGTTGTCGTGAATGAAATTCCGAAGCAAATTGGAATTACCGCAACACCTTTTTTAACAAGTTTGTTGGAATCGTTAAAAGAATTTATTTCTTGCTGAATTTTCTCAAGTTCAAAATCCGATTCCATTTGAGAAAAAGTTTTCTCAGCCTGGCATTGAAAAGTTTTTTGTCCAAACGAAAACTCATCTCCCTCTTTTAGCAAATTTGCTTTCTGAATCTCAGCCGGCTCAACATTCATCACTTGCGCGGCTTTGTAAATAGCCGATTCAAAAACAAATATTCCTTGAGGTCCACCAAATCCTCTGAAGGCAGTAAAGGGAACAAGATTAGTTTTACAGCAAAGCGCTGTCGCTCTAACATTCGGAACGAAATAAGAATTAGTACAATGGAAAAGAGTTCTATCTAGAATCGCGGGCGATAAATCCGCAACCGCTCCGGCATTCTGATAGAAAGTTGCCTCGTAAGCTAAAATTTTTCCCTCCTTATTCAGTCCAATCTTAAAATCACTAGAGTATGGATGACGCTTGCCTGTAATGCGAATATCATCTTGACGGTTGAGGACAAGTTTAACCGGCTTTTTAAGTTTGTATGCTGCAAGCGCTGCCATGCAAGCCCAAGCAGTTGCTTGATCTTCCTTACCGCCAAATCCACCGCCGAGCCGCTGAACATCAACTTCAATTTTGCTCATCGGCAAACCAATAACGCGGGAAATCATTCGTTGAACATTTGTTGGTCCCTGAGTAGCGGAAGAAATTTTTATTCCTCCATTCTCGGTAATATTTGCCAGCGCTCCTTGAGTTTCCAGATACAAATGTTCTTGCCCGCCGGTGTCAACCTTTCCTTCAATAACGTAATCGCACTCGCTCCAAGTTTTATCAACATTGCCAAGCTCAAATTTTCTTGGTGGAATAATTAGAAGATTTTTCTCTGCAGCTTCTCGGGGATCAAGAACCGGTTTCAATTTTTCGTAGATAGCATTTATTTTTTTCGAGGCTTCTTTGGCGTGCAGGTAAGTATCGGCAACAACAAATGCAATCGGATGCCCAATGAAATGCACTTCCTCTTCTGCAAATAGATTTTCATCTAATACTATTCCACCGATCTGGTTTTCTCCGGGAATATCTTTTGCAGAATAAATTCCGGCTACTCCTTTTGATTGAAGCGCTTTAGCGAAATCAATTTCTAAAATTTTACCGTGAGCAATGGGCGAGTAATAAACGTATCCATACAACGTTCCGTCCGGGATGCGCAAATCATCAACAAAGTAAGATTCCCCTTTTACGTGACGGATTGAATCGTAATTTCTCATAACAATTCCTCCACATTAATTTTATCCGGAAAGAGCAAAATGAAATGAGAATAAATTAGTTGACGCAGCAAGAGCCGTTTGTACTCTGCTGTGCCGCGCGCATCGCTGATCGGAGAAATTTCTTCCGCAGCAATTTGAGCAACTGATTTAACCAAATCAGTTGTGATTTCTTTGTTGATAATTGCTTCGCAAGTTTTTGTTAGGAACAATGGGATCGGTGCGACCCCGCCTGCTGATATTCCAGCCGATTCAATCTTTCCATTTCTAGCAACCAAAGCAATGCTTGAGTTTACGCTTGCTATATCAAGGTAAGTTCGTTTAGAGATTTTCTCGAAATTAAAGAAGAAATGTTTTGGAGGAATAGCAAAGGAAATTTTCTCGATGATTTCCGTTTTCTTTTTAGCCAGTGTTTTATAACCTAAGTAAAACTTCCTTAGAGGAAGAACTCGCTTTGACTTTCCGGAGAGATGAATAGTTGCATCAAGCGAAAGTAAAATGTTGGATAAATCCCCAATTGGCGAAGCATTTACAATATTTCCGGCAACTGTAGCTCTGTTACGAATTGGCATAGAGCCGAACAACTCTAGTTGAGAACTTAACGACGGGAAATACTTCTTAAATATTTTTGATTCTAGAATTTGCTGAATTGTTGCCGCGCCGCCAATTATAATTTCCCCTTTTTCAATTTTGATTTCGGAGTTAACATTTTTATTTGATACAAACTGGCTTTCTGTCTGGACTAATTCTTCCCACCGCTGTACATACAAATCAGTTCCTCCACCAACAAGGAATTCCATTTGTTTCTTCTTTGGTTGTTGTTTCTTAATAAGCATCAGCCGCTTAGGAATCTCCAAGAAATATTCCGGAATGAAACGGGCTTCGATTAATCTTTTGTAATGATTACTTTTTTTCTCGCTTTTGTTGTAGCCTTCGATAGATTTTTCAATCGCTCTTATTATTCCGGCATAACCGGTGCAGCGGCAAATATTCCCGCCAAGTGAATTTATTGCGGCGCTTACTTCCGGTTTTGTTTCATTCAAAAAATAATTAGTGATTGAAACGACAAAGCCAGGCGTACAAAATCCGCATTGCGTTCCACCTTCTTCAGCCATGGCTTGCTGAATTGGAGAAAGCTCATCCGGATTATTTGTTTGCGGAGAAATTCCTTCAACTGTTACAACATGTTTGCCATGAACGTCGGCAAGAGGCATCAAGCAAGAGTTTATAGATTTATAAGTGAGTTTAGATTTGTCAAGTGTTCCAAGTATTACTGTGCAAGCGCCGCAATCACCTTCGCGGCAGCCTTCTTTTGTTCCGGTTAGTTCGGTCTCTCTTCGGATAAAATCGAGAAGAACAGTTGTGGGAGAAAGATCAGAAGTAATGTGTTTGTTATTGAGAATGAATTCTATCATTTAGACCTCTGTGGAATTTACGCTCCACGATCGGTTCAGCATTTGTTAAGAACAATCTAACTACACAAAAATTAACGTTTTGGAATGCGGAAATCAAAAAGTTAATTTTACTGCAACTCAATATCAGATTATGACAACAGCTAATACCTGGAAGAAAAATCTTTACGCGCTTTTTATCAGCCAATTCTTTTATAGAGCCGGTACAAGAAGCCTAATTCCTTTCCTTCCATTTTTCGTGCAAGAGCTCGGTAGTAAAAATGTCGAATCAACCGCACTTTGGAGTGGATGGATTTTTGCCGCGCCATTTATAATTTCATTTTTCACAACACCATTTTGGGGAAGCATTGGCGATAAGTATGGAAGAAAACTCACAACACTGCTATCAATCGCCGGGTTTGTTTTAGCCCAACTATCCATGAGTTTCGCTTCGTCTCTAACTTTTCTGCTTATCGCGTCTTCAATCCAAGAATTATTTGGCGGCGCTTATTCGGCTGCCGTTTCATTAACAGCGGCAAATTAACCTAAAGAAAAAACGACCGACGCACTGAGCTACCTTCAACTTGCAAACGCATTGGGAAATATTGCCGGTCCCGTTTTAGGCGGCGTTCTCGCAGATGCTTTTGGTTTTAGAACTGTGTTTATCATTGTTGCCGTTCTTGTTTCCGTAACTTCTCTACCGGTTTTATTTTTTGTGAAAGAAGAAAATGTGGTTAAAGAAGTAAAATACAATTCACTTGTGAATAATCTAAAATACTTCGCGGCAAAAAAAGGATTAGTCGTTTGCGGCATAATGCTTTTAGCTTACACGCTAAGCGTAACAATGATGAGACCAAATTTCACTTTGTATATACATCAGCAATTTGGTGGACTGAAAAACCAAGCATCAATTTCCGGGATTTTGTTAGGATTGTTCGGCGCAGCAGGTGCGTTATCGGTTGCAATACTTCCGGCGCTAAATAAGAAAATTTCTTCCCGGAATAATTTACTACTAGCATTCATAATTTCTGCCGCTGCATTTTTGAGTCTAAATTTTCTAAAAGATATCTATACTTTCGTCACCGTTTTATTTCTTCTCGGCTTCGCGCTTGGTATTGTTTTGCCTTTAGTTTATTCTTTTATGAGCGATGAAACAGAACACGAACGGATAGCCGGTGTAATGGGAATCGGTTCAAGTTTTCAGATGATTGGCAACTTAGCCGGTCCAATTACTGCAGGATATATTGTGTCATACTTCGGATTGAGTTTTTCTTTTGTTGGAAGCGGAACTATTTTAGCAGCCGCAATTCTCTTTTATTTAATTTGGATTAAGAATGATAAAACAGCTGATAAAGAAATTAGTTAAGAGTGAAAGTCTGCAAGATTCGCTGCGTTTAGTTTATAACAGCGCAAAAACTCTTTCGCCGGAATTGTTGAACGAGGAAATGAAATTCCGCGCTAAAGGTTTGCCTGATGGATTTCCTTATCCGCCTTCAAAACTGATTTTTACAATCATTGCAATCCCTTGGGTAAGCGAGTTTTACAAATCGGGCAAAATTATTTTTGATGATATGAACACTATGTTTGCAAAGAACAAAATAGAATTGCCGGAACAAGCAAACATTTTGGATTTTGGCTGCGGCTGCGGAAGAATTATCCGCCACTTTGCTGCTCAGAATAAGTACAATCTATTCGGCTCGGATTTGAATCCAGAGCTGATTTCTTGGTGTGATAAAAATTTGACTTTCGGAAAATTCACCACAAACAATTTGGTCCCGCCATTAAGTTATAGAGATAACTTTTTCGATTTAATCTACGCACGTTCTGTATTTACTCATCTCGGCAAAGAGCTTCAGTTAGAATGGATTAATGAAATGAAGCGTATCCTAAAACCGGGCGGGCTTTTCTACTTTACAACTCACGGAAAAGTTACAATAGCGCCATTAAGCAAGATAGAACAAGAGCAATTCAATCACGATGAAATTGTTCTTCACAATTCCTTCGGCGAAGGCGATAACAAATACAGCAGCTACCAATCATACAAATGGATCACCGAAAACCTTTTAGAGGGATTTGAAATTGCCGGTTTTCAAGAAGGAAGGGAAAACCCACACTTGAGGCAAGATGTATATATTTTTAAGAAACTATAAATTTATCTTTTAGCAGAAGCAAAGAAAAGACAATTGGTGTTTTAAGGAGAATTTCTTCACTGAACTTTCATCTGCCTTTAATTATATTTTAGCAACAAAAAGTTGGCGTTTTAAGATGCTGACATCAAAAACAAAAGTCCCCCTTATTCTTTATCCTATCTAAATCATCCGGGAGTGTAATATGAAAACTTTAAAAGCATTTTCGTTGGTTTTCATTCTACTTGGTGTTTCGGAATTCTATGCTCAAACGGAAATTGATTATTCAGACCCGAAAGAAGTTGCCGAAAAATTTCTTGATTACTATTTCAAAGGTCAGTGGTTTGACGCGGCAAAATATTGCGGCGCTGCCGATTGCCAAAAGCAAATTGAAATTATGATGCAGAAAATGGCGCTTGACGATGTAACGGTGGAAGAAGGTCAATGTAAAGCCGTAGTTGACAGCGTTGTTGTTGATGCATCGAAAGTTAGAGGGAAAATCTATTTTACTAAAACTTGCAACGGCACTAATAAACCGGTTAGCAAAAAGCTTGATATTGTAAAGACCGGCGAGAAATGGCTTGTGGATTATGTTTTCAAAAGGGATAAGTATTTATGATTTCGACAAGCAACAAGTTTTTGGCGTTTACTTTTATTGTAGCAGTAATTTTCATTAACTGCCACGATTCCGCTTTGCAGCCGGAAACTGCAGCCAAAATTTATCAAGATGGTAAATGTAACGGATCGGCTTTGTTTAAGTCGGCGCAAGGCGATTCTTGCTTTGCTTATTCATTTTCAAACGTACTAACAATTGATTTTTGTGTTATTGGGAACTGCTGTCCGGATTCTAATAGATTTACCAGCACTTATTCATTGACCGATGATGAAATTACAATAAAAGTAAAGGACACCGCACCTAATCTTTGCAAATGCCTCTGCAGATATATAATACATGCGGAGTTCTATGGTCTCAACTCGGATTCATACAAAGTTATTTGCATTGACCAGACAACCAATGAAAATAAAATTCTTTATAGTAAATTGGTTTTAAGAAAATCATAAGGTGAATACAATCGGCATAACAAAAAGATTTCACTTTGAGCATAACTCGGAACCAATTTTACCAAAGAAATTATATGTAAGGCGTATTGCAAACCATTTTTCTTTCGGATTCATGATAATCATTTTTTCTTTGGTGATAGGAATAATGGGCTATCACTTTATAGAGGGATTAAGCTGGG
>DAIEQT010000040.1 GCA_027347545.1 Ignavibacteria bacterium
ACCGTATTTCCGATTATATGATTCGCCAAGAAATAGATAATGCAAAGAACAAGAAATTGATAATACTCGTTTCGTCCGATCACAGTTTGATGAACTATGCAAAAGTAAATAGCTGTACTGTGATTAAGTCCGAAGAGTTTGGTAAGCAAATTCAGAAGACCGGCGAAACAAACCAAGAAATAAGCGCATTAAAGCAATTGGAACAAGAAAAAAGCTATTTCCACAAGTTGTTTACGGGCAAATGAGTTGTTGATTTAGACAATCCTGTCCTTGATTTTCGGAGCTATCCTCACTATTTTGGCACTACTTCAAACACAATAATTGGAGGTACAGATGGCTAATGAAGATAACGGAATGGGAAAAGGTTTATTGATTGGATTTCTAACCGGCGCAGCTGTCGGTTCAATCATTGCACTTCTCTACGCACCAAAATCGGGCAAAGAATTACGCTCGGATATCAAAAATAAATCACAAGAATTTATGGATGATGCGGAAGGATATTTATCCAACGCAAAAGAAAAAGCTTCTCAATTAATTAACGAGGGGAAAAAAAAGTCCGAACGTTTAGTAGCGGAAACAAAAGAGAAAGTTGATTCTCTTTTAGATGAAGCTGAGAAAATTTTAGTAGAAGCTAAAGACAAAGCCGGTCATGTTGCATCAGCCGGAAAAGAAAAAATAGAAAAAGAAAGCGAGCGTCTTAAATCAGCACTTAAAGCCGGTATGGATGCTTACAAATCTGAAAAGGAAGCATAGTAGATTATGTCCACCTTAGTGCAAATTTTACTTGTCTTGTTAATTATTACCGCAACTGCACTTTGTATTTACTTAATTGTAGTTCTTAAAAAACTTGTTGCACAATTAAGTGATCTTCAAAAAGATATAAAGCAGTTAGTAGATACAACAATCCCCGTTCTAAAAAACCTCAATGAAGTCACACTCAAAGCAAACCGGATAGTTTCTTCAGCAGAAAATTATTGGGAAGGAATCGAGAGATCGATAGAGAATGTGCGCATGAAGTTTACGAATTTTACATCAATTTCCAGATTCGATGGAGCGGAATATCCGGCACGCAATCTTGTTCAGAATGTTAGAGCTTTTATAAAAGGCGCAACCGCATTTTGGCAAGAGTTAAAAAGAAGATAAAATTAATCTTTTAACAAGGAGATAATAACTTGAAAGAGTATCAAGCCGAAGCTATAAGGAATATTGCGCTCATTGGGCACGGCGGAAGTGGAAAAACAACAGTTTCCGAAATTTTGTTATTCACTGCCGGCGAGATTAACCGCATTGGCAGAATTGAAGAAGGAAACACCACTTCCGATTTTAACCAGAATGAAATTGACAGACAGATTTCAATTGCTACAAGTCCGTTACACGTTGAATGGAACAACACTAAAATTAATTTTCTTGATACACCGGGATTTCCGGATTTTGTTGGACAAGTGATTTCATCACTTCATGTTGTAGATTTAGCTGTTTCCGTGATTAAGAGCGCTGAAGGTGTTGAAGTTGGTACAGAGCTAACTTGGGATTTGATTAAGAAAAACAAATTACCAGCGGCAGTTATCATAAATAAAATTGATAACGAGCATTCAAAGTTTTTTGAAACATTTCAACAAGCTAAAAATAAATTGAGTTCTGATTTAATCGTGGTTTCTTTCCCGGCTAAAGAAGGACCAAACTTCACTTCTGTTGTTGATCTTGTAAAAATGAAAATGATTACATACGGCGAAGCCGGTTCTAAGAAAGTTACTGAAGAAGAAATTCCGGCGGACTTAAAAGCTAATGCAGATAAATTGAGAGAAGAATTGATTGAAAAAGTTGCTGAGAGCGATGAAGCATTGATGAATAAGTTTTTTGAAGAGGGCACACTCTCTGAAGAAGAATTATTGAAAGGATTAAAAACTTCTGTTCTACAAGGCGGTTTGGTTCCGGCTTTTGCAGTTTCAGCAGCCAAAGCTGTGGGCATGAATACTTTCTTGGATTTTGCTTCTAAGTATTTTCCGGCACCATCAGAGCGCCCGGTTGTTGAAGGAAAGATGAAAGAGAATGGCAATCCGGTTCAAATTGCCTGCGATGTAAAAGGTGAAACATCTTTGTTAATCTTCAAATCTCTTTCTGAAAAGCATGTTGGCGAACTTTCTATTTTCAAAGTTTATTCCGGTTCACTTGCAGCCGGGCTGGATTTGCAAAATACTAATAGAGATAAAATTGAACGCTTAGGACAAATTTTTGTTCTCAACGGAAGAAACAGAAAAGAAATTGGAAAACTTAATGCTGGTGATATTGGCGCAGTTGTTAAACTTAAAGACAGTCACACCGGCGACACTTTGTCTTCAAAGAATTTTTCAATTCTTTTACCTGCAATGCAATATCCCGAACCGGTTATTCGTTTTGCTGTTAAACCAAAAGCAAAAGGAGATGAAGATAAAATTTCTGCCGCGCTTCATACTGCTCACGAAGAAGAACCAACACTCCGTTCGAAATTTGATCCGGAAATTTCTCAATCAATCGTTTCGGGACAAGGAGAGCTCCAGCTTAATCTCGCTGTTAAATTGCTAAAAGACCGTTACGGCGTAGAAGTTGAATTAGTCGAGCCAAGAATTCCTTACCGCGAAACAATCCGCGGAAGATGTGAAGACGCCGAATTCAAACATAAAAAACAATCGGGTGGACGCGGACAATACGGACACGTTCACTTAAAGTTAGAACCAACAGTACGCGGTGCAGGTTATGAATTTGTTGACGCAATTGTTGGCGGTGTGGTTCCGGGTAGATTTATCCCAGCAGTTGAAAAAGGTCTTAAAGAAATTATGACCAAAGGAATTTTAACCTGAAGCAAAGTTATTGATGTTAAAGTTACTTTGTTCGATGGAACTTACCATGATGTAGATTCTGACGAAGTTTCTTTTAAATTAGCCGCATCACAAGCTTTCAAAAAAGGATTCATGGAAGCTAAGCCGGTTATTCTTGAACCGATTTATGATGTAACAGTAAAAATTCCGGAAGAATACATGGGCGATGTAATGGGCGATTTCTCATCACACCGCGGAAAAATTCAAGGTATGGATTCCGAAAGCCCGTTCCAGATTATTAAAGCTAAAGTTCCACTCGCGGAATTACATAAATATTCAACCCAACTTCGCAGCTTAACACAAGGACGCGGACAGTTCAGCATGGCTTTTTCACATTACGAAGAAGTGCCGAAAGATGTGGAAGCCAAGATTATTGATGAATATCAGAAGTCGAAAGAGCACGAAGAAGAGTAAAATTTCCTTTCCTCAAGGCGGAAGAAATGCTTCCGCCTTTTTCTTTTTAAAACCAACCATGTTAAATTAGCGGCAACAATCTGTGTCTTCTATGGAAAAACTTTGGTCACCGTGGCGTTCTAACTATATAGAATCTTTCAAGAACAAGAAGGAAGATGAAAGTTGTGTCTTTTGCCGCGCTCAGAAGGATAGTTTGGAAAGTGATGATTGTCTTATAGTATACCGCAGCGAAAAATGTTTTGTAACACTTAATCTTTATCCCTACAACAGCGGTCACTTGATGGTCATTCCAAACCGCCATACTTCTCAGTTTAGCAGTATATCTGCCGATGAGATGAAAGAGATTATGGATGTAGTCCAGCTTTCGATGAAAGCTCTTGAAATTGCAATGAAGCCGCAAGGTTACAACTTTGGTGCAAATCTTGGCAAAGCCGCCGGTGCCGGAATTGATGAGCATATTCATTTTCATGTTTTACCGCGCTGGAACGGCGACACTAACTTTATGCCGTCTTTAGGTGAAGTAAAGATAATTTCGCAAGATCTACTTGTTACTAAGAAAAATTTAATAACCGCTTTTAAGGAAGCATTAAAACAGAATTGAGCTATGGAAAACAAAAAATTTAATATTCTTATCGCGCCAAACAGTTTTAAGGA
>DAIEQT010000043.1 GCA_027347545.1 Ignavibacteria bacterium
CAAGGACGCGATAGAAGATTCCAAGCTATTCTTCCTATCAAGGGAAAAATTTTGAATGTAGAGAAAGCAAAGATCAATAAGATTTTAGAGAACCAGGAAATCCAAGCGATGATCTCTGCTATCGGCGCTGGTATAGGAGAAGATTTCGATTCCGAAAAATCGCGTTACGGAAAAATTATTTTAATGACTGATGCGGATGTTGACGGAAGCCATATTAGAACATTGCTTCTTACATTCTTGTACCGCCACATGAAAGATTTAATTACTGCCGGAAAAGTTTATATTGCTCAGCCGCCATTGTATAAAATCAGAAAAGGAAAAGAAGAACTTTACGCATTTGATGATGAAGAACGCGAGAAAATCTTGAAACGCTTGAAAGCCGGCAAAGACGAAAAAATTGTAGAGACTGAAGAAGAACTTGCTGCGATGGAAGGAACCGATCAGCCGATAAAGGGAATTTTAATTTCCCGTTACAAAGGTTTAGGCGAAATGAATCCGGAACAATTGTGGTCAACCACAATGAATCCAGAAACAAGAACGGTATTGCAAGTGAATGTAGAGAGCGCAGCTGCGGCAGATAAAATTTTTGAAACACTCATGGGCGACGCTGTTGAACCTCGCCGGGATTTTATCGAGAAACACGCTAAGTATGCAAATTTGGATGTATGACCAAGAGTAAGATTATGATTATGAGCAAGAAGTGCTTTAATCATGCTCTTGCTCATAATCGTAATCTGTCCTTAACATGAATGACAAATCAACATATCATCACTCGGTTGTTGATTACGCGCGAAAAGATTATAACGCGCTTAACAAAAACCTTTCCGTTGATGAAGCGTTGAATAAAATTCGCCAGGAAGGTGTTGGCGAAAGAATAGTTTACTTTTATGTTATTGATGATGAGCAAAAACTGGTAGGTGTATTGCCGACACGCAGATTGCTGATAGGAAAGTTAGAACAAAAGCTTGAAGATATAATGGTAAAGCGCGTTGCTGCGCTGCCGGGCACATCAACGGTTTATGATGCGCTGGAGTTTTTCGCTACTTACAAATTTTTGGCTTTTCCGGTAGTTGATGCAGAAAAAAGAATTATCGGCGTTGTAGATGTAAATCTCTTTACTGATGAACTGCTGGAAGAAAATGATACGGAGGCGGCGAGTGAAGTAGAGCCTCAAGATTATGATTCGATCTTTGAAACAATTGGTTTTAAAATCAGTGAAGTTAAAAACGCTTCGCCGGTTAAAGCTTGGCGCGTTAGACTTCCGTGGCTCTTTGCAACAGTAACAAGCGGAACAATCTGCGCTTTGTTAACAGGAATGTTTGAAACAACGCTGGCGGAAAGCTTAATAGTAGTGTTCTTTTTTACATTGGTTCTTGGCCTTGGCGAAAGCGTAAGCATTCAATCCATGACGGTTACAATACAAGCTCTGCGTACTGCAAAGCCATCGTTTAAATGGTTTGCAAAAAACTTTTTACGCGAAGCACAAACAGCGCTGTTGTTAGGATTTAGCTGTGCCGCTGTAGTGACTATTGTTGTAGTAGTTTGGAAAGGTGATTTTGCAGCAGCGGGAGTAATTGGATTTAGCGTTATGCTGGTTCAGTTAATTGCTTCTGTCTGGGGATTGAGCGTGCCTGCAATTTTACACAGAACCAAGCTTGATCCTAAAATTGCTGCGGGACCTATTACGCTGGCTTTAAAAGACATATGCACGATACTGTTTTATTTTGGTTTGGCGGCGTTGGTTTTATAAATCTTACTCTTACTCCTAATCTTAATCTGATACTTTATAATGCGATTAAGATTAAGATCAAGAACATGAGCAAGAAACAGAGCGAGAGAAAATGAATATCAACAAAGAAAATATCGTAGAGTTTCTAAAAAGCAAAAAGGAATACCTGCAGAATGAATTTGGCGTTACAAGTATTTCTCTTTTTGGCTCATATGCTCGCGGAGAAGAAACCGAAGAAAGCGATATAGATTTTTTTGTGGAAATGCCTGCCGATTACGATAAATTATATGACTTGAAGGAGTTCTTAGAAAAAGCGTTTAACAAAAACGCAGATGTAATTCGAAAGCATTCAAATATTCGCCGGAGATTTTTAGAAGAAATAGAAAAGGATGGCGTTTATGTCTAAAGAACTAACGCTAAAGAAACTACTTGATATTTCCGAAGGAATAGAAATTATTTTGAGAAGGAGTGGCAAAATAAATGTTCCGTCGGATTTTACAAATAATCAAGAAGGCGGCGATCTTTATGACGCTATTCTAATGCGTCTTCAAGTTATTGGAGAGGTACTAAAAAAAATTTCCAAAACAAATCCTGATATTCTAAAAAACCATCCCGGTATAGAGTGGAATAAAATAATTGGATTGAGAGACGTTATCTCTCACGATTATTTATTGGTAGATGAGGAAATTATCTTTTCTATCTGCAAGGAGAAGATGCCTGCGCTTAGAAAAGAAATTGACTTGATAATTAAAGAACTAGAACAAGAATTAAATAATAAATTAAAATCCTAAACAAGAAATATCATGACCACAATTTTTGAAAAAGTAGTACCCGTTTCACTAGAAGAAGAAATGAAATCGTCTTACATAGACTACGCGATGAGCGTTATTGTTGCTCGCGCATTGCCCGATGTAAGAGACGGACTCAAGCCGGTTCACCGCAGAGTTTTATATGGTATGCACGAACTCAGCGTTCAGCATAATAAGCCATATAAAAAATCTGCACGTATCGTGGGAGAGGTTCTTGGTAAGTATCACCCGCACGGAGATACTGCTGTTTACGATTCAATGGTGCGCATGGCTCAAGAATGGTCGTTGCGCTATCCGTTAGTAGATGGACAGGGAAACTTTGGTTCGGTTGATGGAGACAGTCCGGCAGCTATGCGTTATACCGAAGCTCGTCTTGCAAGAATTGCAGAAGAAATGCTTCGCGATCTTGATAAGAACACGGTTGACTTCGGACCAAACTTTGATGATTCTCTTCAAGAACCGTTGGTGATGCCATCTTACTTACCAAACTTGTTGGTAAATGGTGCGAGCGGAATTGCGGTTGGTATGGCTACAAACATTCCGCCCCACAACTTGCGCGAAATAATAGATGGTTTGATTCTGTTGATTGATAATCCGAAAACAAAACCGGAAGAAATACTTAAGATTGTTAAAGCGCCCGATTTTCCAACCGGCGGAATTATTTATGGTTACGAAGGAGTTAAAGATGCATTTCTAACCGGACGCGGAAGAGTTGTAATACGCGCTAAAGCAAATGTTGAAGTGCTTAAGAACGATAGAGAAAACATTGTTATCACTGAACTTCCGTATCAAGTAAATAAAGCAACGCTGATTGAAAAAATTGCAGAGTTGGTGCGTGAAGGAAAGATTGAAGGAATTTCCAACTTGCGTGATGAGAGTGACCGCGATGGTATGCGTGTTGTAATTGAACTTAAACGTGATGGACAGCCGGCGGTAATTCTTAATAACTTGTTCAAGCATACATCAATGCAAGTTACGTTTGGTGTGATAATGCTTGCGCTTGTACATGGCGCGCCAAAAGTTCTTACGCTTCAGCAAATGATGGAACACTTCTTAGATCATAGAATGGATGTTCTCGTTCGCAGAACAAAGTTTGAACTTGATGCCGCAGAACGCCGCGCACACATTTTGGAAGTCTACATAATCGCGCTCGATAACATTGATGAAGTGATTCAAACCATCAAGAAATCGCGCGATGTTGAAACCGCCAAACAAGCATTGATGCGCAAATTCAA